>NZ_CAUQWY010000060.1:0-5694 GCF_963521865.1 uncultured Streptococcus sp. | reverse complement strand
TCACGAAGAAAAGGACGGACCGAAGTCACATCCTTTCATTTTCTTTCTTTAATTGGTAAGCGAGATAGACAATCAGCAGTAGCAAGACTAGACTTGTCATGATAGAACCTTCAATTCCAAAAGATCCACCTGATAGCCAGCCTTGATTGCCTTGTGGTAAAAAGGTCATCAGCGATGTTCCTGACGGCTGACCACTAACTAAAATCCCAAAGAGATTTCCCTGAGCAAAATTCCATGCGCCATGAATACCTGCAACACCCCAAACTGTATCGGTTTTGAGAAGGTAAAGAGCCATGGCAACTCCGAATAGGAAGAGATTCGCTAGAGATAGAGGTGTTAGACCAGAATTGCCCATATGAAGCAGGGTAAAAAGTATGCTAGATATGACAACAGCAAGTTTTAGATTGGTTCTTGAGGCCAATTGAGGAAGAAGCCAAGCACGGGATACCACTTCTTCTGCTGTCCCCTGTAAAATCCAAAATGGGATAGTAAAGACAACAAAGGCAAGCGAATAAGGATTTAAGTGAATAGACTCAAAACGATATTGCCCCAAGGCCACTAAACCTAACAAAGTAAGAAGAAAAAGTGCCAGACCTAGCCCAAATCCTTTCAGAAGATTGCTGAGGAAATTTTCTCTATAAAATCCCAAAGTTCGAATAGGTCTTTTCTCAACTTTTTTAGTCCATCTGAACACAGTATTGAGAATAAAACCAAAGGCCAGTAAATCTAAAATTAAATGAAAGTCACTTGTTTTATCCATCAAACTCTGCTGCAAGGTCTGCAAGTAGGTAGCAAAAGCTTGACCAGCCTCTCCAAAATTTCTAGCAAGTCCGATAAGAGCTAACAAACTAATACCATATAAAGTAAAAGCCACAAACTCTCCTATAAAGACAAAAACAAAGGCTAACAAGGGGCTTGTGTAAATGTTTAAACTCATTTTTGAAGCTTGGAAGTCTTTAAATATTCTTTTTTCCTTCATGTTCCTGTCCTCTTTTCTTCTATTATATACTATTATTATAGCACTTCTGTTGTGTGATTCAAGACAAAACCAGAATTATAGATGTTATATCTTCTTACATAGTTTTTATAAAAATTTGCCTTTTTTTATTTTTTTTGCTATAATGGTAAAATATTCGGAAAAGGAGACTAAAAATGAAGAAAAAATTTCTAGCATTTTTGCTAATTTTATTCCCAATTTTCTCATTAGGTATTGCGAAAGCAGAGACGATTAAGATTGTGTCTGATACCGCCTATGCACCTTTTGAGTTTAAAGATTCAGATCAAACTTATAAAGGAATTGATGTTGACATTATCAACAAAGTCGCTGAGATTAAAGGATGGAACATTCAGATGTCCTATCCTGGATTTGACGCGGCGGTCAATGCGGTTCAAGCTGGTCAAGCTGACGCTATCATGGCAGGAATGACAAAAACTGCAGAACGTGAAAAAGTTTTCACCATGTCTGATACTTACTATGATACAAAAGTTGTCATTGCGACTACAAAATCACACAAGATTAGTCAGTACGACCAATTAAAAGGTAAAACTGTTGGTGTTAAAAACGGAACAGCCGCTCAACGTTTCCTTGAAAGTATCAAAGATAAATACGGCTTTAGCATTAAAACATTTGATACTGGCGATTTGATGAACAACAGCTTGACTGCTGGTGCCATAGATGCCATGATGGATGACAAACCTGTTATAGAGTATGCCATTAACCAAGGTCAAGACCTTCATATTGAAATGGATGGGGAAGCTGTAGGAAGTTTTGCTTTCGGTGTTAAAAAAGGAAGTAAATACGAGCACCTGGTTACTGAATTTAATCAAGCCTTGGCTAAAATGAAACAAGATGGTAGTCTTGATAAAATCATCAAGAAATGGACTGCTTCATCATCTTCAGCAGTTCCAACTACAACTACTCTAGCAGGATTAAAAGCTATTCCTGTTAAAGCTAAGTATATCATTGCCAGCGATTCTTCTTTTGCACCTTTTGTTTTCCAAAATTCAAGCAACCAATTTACTGGTATTGATATGGACTTGATTAAGGCAATCGCTAAAGACCAAGGTTTTGAAATTGAAATCATCAACCCTGGTTTCGATGCCGCTATTAACGCTGTCCAAGCTGGTCAAGCAGATGGTATCATTGCTGGTATGTCTGTCACAGATGCTCGTAAGGCGACTTTTGATTTCTCAGAATCCTACTACACTGCCAATACTATCCTTGGTGTCAAGGAATCAAGCACTATTGCTTCTTATGAAGATCTAAAAGGAAAGACAGTCGGTGTTAAAAACGGAACTGCTTCTCAAACCTTCCTAACAGAAAATCAAAGCAAATACGGTTACAAAATTAAAACCTTTGCTGATGGTTCTTCAATGTATGACAGTTTAAATACTGGGGCAATCGATGCTGTTATGGATGATGAGCCTGTCCTCAAATATTCTATCAGCCAAGGCCAAAAATTGAAAACTCCAATCGCTGGAACTCCAATCGGTGAAACAGCCTTTGCCGTTAAAAAAGGAGCAAATCCAGAATTGATTGAAATGTTCAACAACGGACTTGCAAACCTTAAAGCAAACGGAGAATTCCAAAAGATTCTTGATAAATACCTAGCTAGCGAATCTTCATCTGCTTCAACAAGCACTGTTGATGAGACAACTATCTGGGGCTTGCTTCAAAACAACTACAAACAACTCCTTAGCGGGCTTGGTATCACTCTTGCTCTAGCTCTTATCTCATTTGCTATTGCCATTGTCATCGGGATTATCTTCGGTATGTTTAGCGTTAGCCCATACAAATCTCTTCGCGTAATCTCTGAGATTTTCGTTGACGTTATCCGTGGTATTCCTTTGATGATTCTTGCAGCCTTTATCTTCTGGGGTATTCCAAACTTCATCGAGTCTATCACAGGCCAACAAAGTCCAATTAACGACTTCGTAGCCGGTACCATTGCCCTCTCACTCAATGCGGCTGCTTATATCGCTGAAATTGTTCGTGGTGGTATTCAGGCCGTTCCAGTTGGTCAAATGGAAGCCAGCCGAAGCTTGGGGATTTCTTATGGAAAAACCATGCGTAAGATTATCTTGCCACAAGCAACTAAATTGATGTTGCCAAACTTTGTCAACCAATTCGTTATCGCTCTTAAAGATACAACCATCGTATCTGCTATCGGTTTGGTGGAACTCTTCCAAACTGGTAAGATTATCATTGCCCGTAACTACCAAAGTTTCAAGATGTATGCAATCCTTGCTATCTTCTATCTTGTAATTATCACACTTTTGACTAAACTAGCGAAACGCTTAGAAAAGAGGATTCGTTAATGGCAAAATTAAAAATTGATGTAAATGATTTACACAAAAACTACGGAAAAAATGAAGTCCTAAAAGGAATTACGACTAAGTTCTATGAAGGAGATGTTGTCTGTATCATCGGTCCTTCAGGTTCTGGTAAGTCAACCTTCCTTCGTAGCCTCAATCTTCTAGAAGAAGTTACGAGCGGTCACATCACTGTGAACGGTTATGACCTAACTGAAAAAACTACCAACGTTGACCACGTCCGTGAAAATATCGGAATGGTGTTCCAACACTTCAATCTCTTCCCACACATGTCTGTATTGGATAACATTACCTTTGCTCCTATTGAGCACAAGTTGATGACTAAGGAAGAAGCTGAAAAATTGGGAATGGAGTTGCTTGACAAGGTTGGACTAGCAGATAAGGCTAAGGCCTGTCCAGATAGCCTGTCAGGTGGTCAAAAACAACGTGTGGCCATCGCTCGTGGACTTGCAATGAATCCAGACATCATGCTATTTGATGAACCAACTTCTGCCCTTGACCCTGAGATGGTCGGAGACGTACTAAACGTTATGAAGGAATTGGCTGAGCAAGGCATGACCATGATTATCGTAACCCATGAGATGGGATTTGCTCGTCAAGTTGCTAACCGCGTTATCTTTACTGCGGACGGTGAATTCCTTGAAGATGGGACACCTGATCAAATCTTTGACAACCCACAACACCCACGTCTGAAAGAGTTCTTGGACAAGGTCTTAAACGTCTAAACGCAAACTGTAAGGATTTCCTTGCAGTTTTTTTCTATCTCGTATTGGATTTTTTGATTTTTCGGAAAATTATGTTAGAATTAAGTTTATGAAATGAGATTTCCTCATACCTAGCAAGACTAGGAATAAAAATAGAAATTAGGTAGCTAGATGTCATCTAAGGTTATTGTTACAATTTTCGGTGCGAGTGGAGACCTGGCTAAACGCAAGCTCTACCCTTCCCTATTTAGACTATATAAATCCGGCAATCTTTCCAAACATTTTGCCGTTATTGGAACTGCCCGTCGTCCTTGGAGCAAGGAATATTTTGAATCTGTTGTAGTCGAATCGATCCTTGATTTGGCAGATAGTACCGAACAGGCTCAAGAGTTCGCTAGCCACTTCTACTATCAAAGTCATGATGTCAACGATACAGAACACTACATTGCTTTGCGTCAATTGCAGGCTGAACTAAATGACAAGTACCAAGCTGAACACAACAAGCTCTTCTTCTTGTCTATGGCGCCTCAGTTCTTTGGAACTATAGCAAAACACCTCAAGTCTGAAAACATTGTTGACGGTAAAGGTTTTGAACGCTTAATCGTTGAAAAACCATTTGGTACAGATTACGCAACTGCAAGCAAGTTAAATGACGAGCTCCTAGCAACATTTGACGAAGAACAAATTTTCCGTATCGACCATTATCTTGGTAAGGAAATGATTCAAAGCATCTTTGCAGTTCGCTTTGCCAACCTGATTTTTGAAAATGTTTGGAACAAGGACTTTATCGACAATGTTCAAATTACCTTTGCAGAGCGCTTGGGTGTAGAAGAACGTGGTGGCTACTATGACCAATCTGGTGCCCTCCGCGACATGGTACAAAACCATACTTTGCAACTGCTTTCGCTCCTCGCCATGGACAAGCCAGCAAGCTTCACAAAAGACGAGATTCGTGCTGAAAAGATTAAGGTCTTTAAAAACCTCTATCATCCAACTGATGAAGAACTTAAAGAATACTTTATCCGTGGTCAATACCGCTCTGGTAAGATTGATGGCATGAAATATATCTCTTACCGTAGCGAGCCAAATGTAAATCCAGAATCTACAACTGAAACCTTTGCATCTGGTGCCTTCTTTGTAAACAGCGATCGATTCCGTGGTGTTCCTTTCTTCTTCCGTACTGGTAAACGTCTGACTGAAAAAGGAACTCATGTCAACATCGTCTTTAAACAAATGGACTCTATCTTTGGTGAGCCACTTGCTCCAAACGTTTTGACCATCTATATCCAACCAACAGAAGGATTCTCTCTTAGCCTAAATGGGAAACAAGTAGGAGAAGAATTCAACTTAGCTCCTAACTCACTTGATTACCGTACAGATGCGACCGCAACTGGTGCTTCTCCAGAACCATACGAGAAATTGATTTATGATGTCCTAAACAACAACTCAACTAACTTTAGCCACTGGGATGAAGTTGGTGCGTCGTGGAAATTGATTGACCGTATCGAAGAGCTCTGGGCTGAAAATGGTGCCCCACTTCATGACTATAAAGCTGGAAGCATGGGACCTCAAGCCAGCTTTGACTTACTTGAAAAATTCGGTGCCAAATGGACTTGGCAACCAGATATCGCCTATCGTCAAGATGGTCGTTTAGAAT
>NZ_CAUQWY010000059.1:0-5929 GCF_963521865.1 uncultured Streptococcus sp. | reverse complement strand
TACGACATCATGATTAACAGTCATGCGCTACTACCAACTGAGCTATGGCGGATAAAATAGTCCGTACGGGATTCGAACCCGTGTTACCGCCGTGAAAAGGCGGTGTCTTAACCCCTTGACCAACGGACCTTCTATCTGTAGCAGATATAACCATTATATCAATTTCTTACTAATTGTCAATCACTTTTGAGATTTTTTCTCTAAAATATCTTTTAATTTTCTAATTTTTAACCTTGAAATAGGACAACGATGGTCTTCATAGAAAACAATTTCTAGATTTTTTCGGTCAATTTCTCTGATATTGCCTATATTTACCAAAAATGACTTATGAGGAGAATAAAATCGCTGAGTATGTTTGTCCTTTTCCTGAATATCTGTCATGGTACCATAAAACTCTTTTGCAAAATTCTTACCAATAATGCGCAATTTATGAGAGACCCCTGTTGTTTCAATATACAAAATATCATGGTAAGGAATTTTTAAATCATTTCCCTTGTAATTGTAGTCGAAATAATCTACAACATCTTCATTTTCAAGTAACATACTCTTCGTGTAGAAGATATTTTGCTCAATTCTCTTCTTAAACATCTCATCATTGATATCCTTATCAACAAAATCTAGGGCTGATACCTGGTATTTATAGGTTAAAGTCGCAAACTCTGATCGACTGGTGATAAAGACGATAATAGCGTAAGGATTGTAATGACGAATGAGCTGAGCTACTTCAAATCCCTTTTTCTCAATCCCATGAATATCGATATCTAGGAAATAAAGCTGATTTACTTCATCGTTTTCAATGTATTCTTCAAATTCACGGACTTTTCCCGTTGTCTTGTATGATATTGGAATATTCGATTCTTTCGAAATTTCATCCAATATTCTCTCTAGTCTCACTTGATGTTCAATAACATCTTCTAAAATTAAAACTTTCATTCAAATTCCCTCTTAAATCTAATAATTTGTCTAAATGTACTGCCTTCCATCTCTGTTTCTAAAATAATATTGTCGTACTTATCTAGTAGTTCTTTCACATTATTTAATCCTACCCCGCGATTTCTTCCCTTAGTGGAGAATCCTAAAGCAAATAGATCTCCTGAAGGAGTCATCGTCATTTTACATGAATTCTGAATCACAATCACTGTTTCAGTTTCCATCTTAATAACTGCTACTTCCATCTGCTTTTTATAACTATCAGCCGATCCTTCGACAGCATTGTTCAATAAAACACTCATAATACGAACTAAATCCAGAAGGTCTATTGGTAGTCTAGTAATTATATCTTTTACTTCCAGTGTAAACTCTACACCATTATTTCGAGCATAGACAATTGACTGAGCAATCAAACTTCGTAAAGCTGAATCTTCTATGTTGTTCAAATCAAAGTAAGTGTACTTATCTGAACGCAGTTTGTGATTAGCTTTGACCAACACTTCATTGTAAATTCTGTCAATTTCCTGTAAATCACCACTGTCAATTGCCATCTGCATACTGACAAGCATCCCAGCATAATCATGTCGAAAACCACGAATTTCATTATACAGACAGACAATTTCATCTGTATAATTCTGTAAATGTTTCTGTTCAAATTTCTTCTGCTTCAAAGCAATCTCTTTCTCCATTTGAACTTTATGAGAATTCATTGCAAAGAAAGTCAAAAGTAACGAGATAAAAACAATAGATGATAAAATACTTCCAAAACTATTCAAATGTTTAATCGTACTTACCATATTTGAAACGAAAGATACAATATGGAGCAGTAGTAAAGCAAAAAATACTTTTTTCAAGAAAGGATAGAGGTAGTCCTTGTCAAAATAGGCTAGTTCCAAATGGAAATAATGAATGATTTTTAAGACAACAAAATAGGTCAACACCGTTACAACGGAAAAGAATGGGTAATAATATTGTAAAACAAAATTGTCTCCTGTTATAGAGGAGAAAGTTACGGACAGAAAGTTATGAGTGCTCTCATATAAAAGAGCTAGTAGTAAACTTAGGAATAGTCCTCTATCTCTCTCATACTGTTTAATCAATTTAAAATAGGAATATAAGCCCAAAGGAAATAAAAATCTTGCAATCCCTAACCCATCTAAATTTAGAAGATAGAAGGGAAAATCAAACACTATTTCTGTTAGTAATGTATAAGCACCAAAAACGAATAATTCTTTTCTATTTATTTGACCTTTACAAATTAAACGGTAACTATGACTAATAATTAAAAAATATAATATCAAATCTACTAATAAGAAAAAATCCATTCTGCTACTCCTTTATCTTCTTCTAAAGATATTAAAGAAATTAAAGGACTTTTCATTCATTTTCCTCATCTCCCCACCTTGAATCTTTTGCAAATCTTTTTCCTTCAAGGCTACAAACTGTTCCAATTTAACTGTGTTTTTCATAATAAAATCTCCTAAAATGTTTTTTTCTTGTAAGCTAACTTACAAAAACCATTATACAAAATGGAATTTCATTTTAGATAAAATTCTCTCAACTGTCATTTTTTTCTCCCCAAGTGTACTTTTTTAAGAAAAAAGCCGAGAAAATTCCCAGCTTTGCTACTATATTGATCCCAGCAGGATTCGAACCTGCGACCGTTCGCTTAGAAGGCGAATGCTCTATCCAGCTGAGCTATGAGACCTAACACAATTATTCTACCAAAAATTCAATTAAAAGTCAATTTTCTATTTATGATAGGGGGAGCCCTGCTGAATCGTAAAAGCGCGATAAATTTGTTCAGCAAGGACTAGTCTCATTAACTGATGGGGCAAGGTTAAACGGCCAAAACTAACAGAAAGATTGGCTCTCTTTTTTACATCCTGTGCTAATCCCAGACTCCCCCCAATAATAAAGGTAAGAGTAGAAAATCCTTTTATAGAAGCTTCTTCTAACTGCTTACTAAATTCTTCTGAGGAGAAAGTTTTCCCTTCTATAGCCAAGACAATAACGAAATCACGGTCACCAACTTTTGATAAAATTCTCTGACCTTCTATTTCTAAAATCTTTTGATTTTCTGACTCACTAGCCCTATCTGGTGTTTTTTCATCTGCTAGCTCAATCATTTCAAGCTTAGCAAATCGAGAAATTCGTTTTGAATACTCTGCAATACCATCTTTTAAATACTTTTCTTTCAGTTTCCCGACTGTTACAACTTTAATTTTCATGACTCTATTCTAACATATTCTCTATTTTTTCACATCTTATTCACAAAATAAAAGGTTAATTTTAGCCGAGAAAACCACAGATTTTTGAAAGTTATCCACAATCTGTGAAAAACTTTTGTGTTTAAGTTATAATTAAGCTAGTCAGTTTATACTTTCAATAATTTCAAATCAAATGGAGGCAAATATGAAACATTTACAAAGATTTTACAAAAAATGGTTTCAATTATTAGTCGTTATCGTCATTAGCTTTATTAGTGGAGCCTTGGGTAGCTTTTCAATAAACCAACTAACTCAAAAAAGTACTGTAAGTACCTCTAACAACAATAGCACTATTACACAAACTGCCTATAAAAACGAAAATTCAACAACTCAGGCTGTTAACAAAGTAAAAGATGCTGTTGTATCCGTTATTACTTATTCAGCAAACAGACAAAATAGCGTATTTGGTAATGATGATACTGACACGAATTCTCAGCAAATCTCTAGTGAAGGATCTGGGGTTATTTATAAAAAGAATGATAAAGAAGCTTATATTGTCACAAATAATCACGTTATAAATGGTGCCAGCAAAGTAGATATTCGTTTGTCAGATGGAACTAAAGTACCTGGAGAAATCGTCGGAGCTGATACTTTCTCTGATATTGCTGTCGTCAAAATCTCTTCAGAAAAAGTGACAACAGTAGCTGAGTTTGGTGATTCTAGCAAGTTAACCGTAGGAGAAACTGCTATTGCCATCGGTAGCCCGTTAGGTTCTGAATATGCAAATACTGTCACTCAAGGTATCGTATCTAGTCTTAATCGAAATGTATCTTTAAAATCTGAAGATGGACAAGCCATTTCTACAAAAGCCATCCAAACTGATACTGCTATTAACCCAGGTAACTCTGGTGGTCCACTAATCAATATTCAAGGACAGGTTATCGGAATTACCTCAAGTAAAATTGCCACAAATGGAGGAACATCTGTAGAAGGACTTGGTTTCGCAATTCCTGCAAATGATGCTATCAATATTATTGAACAGTTGGAAAATAACGGAAAAGTGATTCGTCCAGCTTTGGGCATTCAAATGGTCAATCTCTCAAATATTAATACAAGTGATATTAGAAGACTGAATATTCCAAGCAGTGTAACATCTGGTGTAGTTATTCGTTCTGTGCAAGGTAATATGCCTGCAAATGGTCACCTTGAAAAATACGATGTTATTACAAAAGTAGATGATAAAGAGATTGCTTCATCAACAGACTTACAAAGTGCTCTTTACAATCATTCTATCGGAGATACCATTAAGATAACTTACTATCGTAACAGTAAAGAAGAAACTACATCTATTAAACTTGACAAGAGTTCAGGTGATTTAGAATCTTAATTGACATCTATGTAAAGAAAGCTTTACATAAAAGAAAAGATGTGTTAGTGTAGAATCATGGAAAAATTTGAAATGATTTCTATCACAGATATACAAAAAAATCCCTATCAACCTCGAAAAGAATTTGATAGAGAAAAACTAAATGAACTAGCACAGTCTATTAAAGAAAATGGGATCATTCAACCGATTATTGTTCGTCAATCTCCTGTAATTGGTTATGAAATCCTTGCAGGAGAGAGACGCTATCGAGCTTCACTTTTAGCTGGTCTAACATCTATACCAGCTGTTGTTAAACAACTCTCAGACCAAGAGATGATGGTCCAGTCCATCATTGAAAATTTACAAAGAGAAAATTTAAATCCAATAGAAGAAGCACGCGCCTATGAATCTCTCGTAGAAAAAGGATTTACCCATGCTGAAATTGCAGATAAAATGGGCAAGTCTCGTCCTTATATCAGCAACTCTATTCGCTTGCTTTCCTTACCAGAACAGATCCTCTCAGAAGTAGAAAATGGCAAACTATCACAAGCACATGCACGTTCGCTAGTTGGCTTGAATAAGGAACAACAAGACTATTTCTTTCAACGAATCATAGAGGAAGACATTTCTGTAAGGAAGTTAGAAGCTCTTCTGACAGATAAAAAACAAAAGAAACAACAAAAAACTGATTATTTCATACAAAATGAAGAAGAACAGTTAAAGAAACTACTCGGATTAGATGTAGAAATTAAACTATCTAAAAAAGATAGTGGAAAAATCATTATTTCTTTTTCAAATCAAGAAGAATTCAGTAGAATTATCAACAGCCTGAAATAAGGCTGTTCTTTTATTTTTGTATTTCACATAATTATCCACTGTTTTTTTCAATAAAAATCTTAATAAATCAATAGTTTCTGATTTTATCCCCAACTTGTGGATAAAACTTGATAACATTGTGGATTATTTCTCACAGCTTGTGGAAAATTCTTGTTTTCTATGGTAAAATAGGTCTAGTATTAAACTTTTAAATAGTAAAGGAGGAGAAAGGATTGAAAAAAAAACAATTTTGGAATCGTATATTAGAATTTGCTCAAGAAAGACTGACTCGATCCATGTATGATTTCTATGCTATTCAAGCTGAACTCATTAAAGTAGAGGAAAATGTTGCTACTATATTTTTACCACGATCTGAAATGGAAATGGTCTGGGAAAAACAACTAAAAGATATTATTGTTGTTGCTGGATTTGAAATTTATGATGCTGAAATAACTCCCCACTATATTTTCACCAAACCTCAAGATACGACTATCTCACAAGTTGAAGAAGCTACAAATTCAACTCTTTATGACTATAGTCCAAAGTTAGCATCTATTCCTTATTCGGATACTGGGTTAAAAGAAAAGTATACCTTTGATAATTTTAT
>NZ_CAUQWY010000058.1:0-6156 GCF_963521865.1 uncultured Streptococcus sp. | reverse complement strand
TGAATGGGAACAGCGTAAGTTGGGAGACGAAGTTCGAATAGTGATGGGACAGTCTCCTAATTCAGAAAATTATACTGATGATCCTAATGGGCGCTAAAAATGCGAAGACCTATGAAGACCTATTTTGTATTAGTCAAACAAAAAATCCAAAAGAAATGGTATATGATTATGACCATGAAACAAAGTAAAATCAAACCGAGTAATCTGAGGAAGCACCCGATGATCATGAAACGTTATTAAACACAAAAGTCACCCATGTGAGTTCTTGCCAGAAGCTGAAGTTAATCCTTCAACCTGGAAAACCCGCAGAGGTGACTTTTTCTATACATCTCGATTTTTCTGGCAATAATCATTAACCGATAAATATGTCTGTGAATCACCCAGCGACTCCGCTATGTCCATAATCCGCGGTGGTAGTAATCCCACTCGCTGGACAAGTTCGTGATTGCTGAACAATTCCCGTGGACTGCCGGCGAAGCCAAACTTCCCGTGTTCCATAACATACACCGACTCAAACTCGGCGGCGACCCAATCCATGTCATGGGTGATGGTCACAACTTGGTGGCCCGAATCAGCCAACTGATGGAAAATTGCGGTCAACTTGCGCCGGCTTTCCCAATCAAGCGACATCATCGGCTCATCAAATAAATAAATCGCCGGATTCACTGCCAAAACTGTGGCAACGCTCAACAGCTTGCGTTCCGACAATGACAGGTCATATGGACTTTCAGCTGTTTTATCATCCAAGCCAACTCTTTTTAGAGCCTCTAAAGCCCGCCTCGTAATCGTGTCGTGGTCATCCATGACCTGCGCGAGATTCCACTCCACCTCTCGTTGAACTGTCGGGTTGAAAAGCTGATCGTCAGGATTCTGAAAAGTAATTCCAACCTTCAGTAACTTTTCGACTGGTTTAAGATCATTAAAATTTTCTCCATCGATCTTAATCACACCGGTTTGTGGTGTCAGCAAGCCCGTCAACAATTTGAAGAGCGTTGATTTGCCGGCACCATTTTGGCCGACAATCGCCACCATCGGATCGGCGAAGTGTTTGTCTTCAACATCCAAGCTAAAGGACCGTTCCGGATAAGTGAACGTCAGGTGGCTCAGTTCAATTGTGGGCATAACGAACCTCCTTCAGATCAGCGTAATTCACCGGATACCGGCCATCAGCCAAGTGCCAATCCATTTTTTGAGCAAGTTGCTGGATTGTCGGGACTGGAATCTGCCAGTCAGCTGCCAAATGATTAAACACCTCGCCCGGTCTGCCCTGGGCTACCATTTGACCCTCGTGCAGCACCCACACAAGGTCGGCGACTTCGCACAAATCGTCAATTTCACTGGTGACAATGAAGACAGTCGTCTCTTTGACTTGGGCCAGCCATTGGAAAAATTGCCGGCGGCCAAGGGGATCCATCTCACTGGTCGGATCATCCATAATCAAAACAGCCGGATTAGCCACAATCGCCGTGGCAATTGCCAACCGCTGGATCTGACCACCGGAAAGGCTCTCGGGACGCAAATTCAGCTGTTCAATCAGCCCCATTTGCGTGGCAACTTCTTCAACCCGTTTTTGAATCAGTCCTTCAGCCATTCCCTGATTAATCAAGTCAAAGGCGATTTCATCGGCAACCGTGTCTGCCAACCCGCTTAGTTGGCCAGCTGGATTTTGCAGTACAACTCCATTCATGGCATTATAAACAGGCCAATTGTCGGACACTCGCTGGCCAAACATGTGCCAATCGCCCTCAATCTCAGCAGACACAATTTTGGGAATGACGCCTGCCAGCACACGGCACAAAGTCGATTTGCCGGAGTGGCTATTCCCGATAATCCCAACCACCTGGCCGGTATGAACCTCCGCGTTAATCTGACGCAGTTGTGGTTGCTCAGTACCCGGATAACGGGTGGTCAAATTTTCAATTACAATCCGTTTATCTTCGTCCATATCTTCCACCCAATCAATAAAATTGCCAATCCAGTCAGACCAATGTGCAGCGTCCGCGACAGGCGATACACGCGCTGGGAGGTTCTGACAGTCCGGTTGAGATTATCAAAACCTCTCAGTTGGAGAGAAATCGACCGCGTCATCGATTGATCCAAGGTCTTAATCACCAATGGAATTAGAACCGGCAGGATTGACTTTAATTTCTGAATCAACGTTTTTTGCGGATTGGTTCCGCGAACTTTTTGTGCCTGCTGGATTTTCCGCATATTGCGCATCATTTCCGGCAAAATATAACACACCGACATCAGAACGTAGACGGTTTTATAAGACAATCCGGACAGTTCCAAATAGGCCGCGTTTTCTGAAATACTCGTGGTCACCATAAAAAAGCCACTGGTCAAAATAATCACCAATACTCGACAACCCAGAGTGGTGGCGTAAATCAGGCCTTCTTTGTAGAACGACACCCCAAGCACAGAAAACAGCACAGTTTGATTTCGACTGTAAAATAACCCTTGGATGATCAGCATGGTGCAAATCAGAAACAGGCTGAATCCCACCGCCTTAAAGGTGGTCGAACTCAATTTGGCAAATAACAATAGCAGTGTTGCGACAAGAATTAATCCGGCCTGAAGCAATAAATTCATACTGGCAAAGCTCAACAACGTCATGTTCAAGATGAACAAGAGCTTAGTAATCGGATCGATCACCTGGTACCACTTGAGCTTGACCCGTGGCGCTCCAGAAATCAATGTTTTATCAATCATCATTTATCATCGCTAAAGAAGTGCACCATCCGCTTCGGCAGCTGACGATAGATGAAGAATGACAGGTAGGCCACGCAGACTTTATCCAAAATATCCAAGATAAACTCATCGGTAAATGAGGCCAGCCACACTGGTGCATGATTGGCGACCATTACCGCAAACAATGAGTCACCCCAAGCGATACCGGTCTGACCACCCCAAAAGATGACGTTGAGTGGCGTTGAAATGACAGCTGAAACGATGGCAATAATAATAGCAGAAACAAATACTCGTCGCGCTGACGAGAACCACCCATTGGCGTGCAAAACTCCGACAGCAATCCCAATTCCGATGCTGGTAATCGCATACACGGTTGAAATTGGCGATAAGGTCAGCCCATAGATCACGTTGTTGATGAAACCACTAATGGCACCGGCAACCGGCCCAGCCAACATGCTGGTAAGAAAGGTTCCCAAGGACCCCAGCCAAACGGGCAACTTTAACCCCTCCGCCAAGGCTTTGGCAACATAGTTAATCCCCACGGCAGCGGGAATCAAAGTCATGGTGGCAGCACTTAACTTAAATTTCCACATACTGGTACGATGAATCGGTTCTGTTTTCATAATCTTCTCCTTTTGTTTTTAAAGAGCCGTGTCTGGATAGACTTTCGGACGCAACGCTCTATTATATATCTACTGAACTGTCTATACACAAGATTTCCATCCTTAGTCGACATGAGCTGGAAATCTTTATTTGTTAAGTAGTTCACAACACATTATACACCTATTTTGTGAATAGTCAAGTGTATTTACAGTAAAATTTTAGAAAATCCTAAAAATTTCCTCTTATTTTCCATTTAAAAATGAAAATCATTAATTCTGACACCAAAAAAGCCCAGACAACATTGTCTGAGCAGTTTTCTATATGGTCGTTTAACAAAGTTGAGTTTGACATTTTCAAACTATTTCTTCAACAAACCTTGTTCTTGTAGAAACTCCTTGGCTACTTGTTCTGCTGACTTGCCTTCAACACCGACTTTGTAGTTGAGCTGGCTCATCTGGCTTTCAGTAATTTTACCAGCCAATTTATTGAGAACTGTTTCCAACTCTGGATGTTTCTTGAGAAGAGCTTCTTTCATCAGTGGAGCCCCTTGGTAAGGTGGGAAGAGTTGCTTGTCATCTTCCAAGACCTGCAAATCATAACGCGCCAACTCTGCATCGGTTGAATAGGCGTCCGTGATTTGAATATCGCCTGACTGAATTGCCTGATAGCGAAGGGCTGGCTCCATAGTCGCTACATTGAGATTGAGACCGTACATTGATTGCAAGCCCTTATTGCCATCTTCACGGTCATTAAACTCAAGTGTAAAACCTGCCTTCAACTGCCCTTCCACTTTTTTCAAGTCCGAAATGGTCTTCAAGCCGTATTCCTGAGCAATCTTTTTCGGAACAGCTACAGCGTAGGTATTTTGATAAGACATAGGTTTGAGATAGGCTAGATGATCCTGTTTGGCAATACCATCACGCGCTACCTGATAAACCTGATCTGGCTCATGACCCACTTTCGGTGATGGCTGAAGCAAACTTTCAGTCACCGTACCAGTAAATTCAGGATAGATATCAATATCGCCTTTTTTCAGAGCTTCATAAAGAAAGCTTGTTTTCCCAAAATTCGGTTTAACAGTCGCAGTCATACTGGTATTTTCTTCAATCAGTAACTTATACATATTGGCCAAAATTTCTGGTTCTGGACCCAATTTCCCAGCAATGACCAAGTTTTCTTTCTCTTTTTGAGCCAAGAGAGCTGGACTATAAGACAAACCAAGCAATATTGTCACCAAGGCAAAACCAGAGAAAATCGTCCGCAATTTTGCTTTTTCCATCACTTTTAGTAGGATGTTAAAGGCAATGGCAAGCACTGCAGAAGAAAGGGCCCCGATCAAAATCAGACTAGCATTATTACGGTCGATTCCCAAGAGGATAAAGGACCCCAGTCCCCCTGCACCAATCAAGGCCGCCAAGGTTGCCGTACCGATAATCAAGACAGCTGCCGTCCGAATCCCAGACATCATAACAGGCATGGCAAGTGGAATTTCAAACTTCTTGAGACGTTCCCATCTGGTCATCCCAAAGGCAATCCCAGCCTCTTGCAGACTCGGATCAATTCCCTTTAGCCCAGTAATGGTATTTTGCAAAATCGGGAAAATCGCATAAATCACAAGAGCTGTCAAAGCTGGCAGGGTCCCAATTCCCATCAAAGGGATAAAGAGCCCCAACAAGGCTAGAGACGGAATAGTCTGGAAAATCCCTGCAATCTGCAAGACCCAGTCGGCCAATTTCTCATGATAGCGAAGATAAACAGCTAAGGGAATCGCTATAAAGATAGCCAGCAACAAGGTTAAAAGTGACAACTGCAAATGTTGAGATAGAGCTGTCAACCAATCACTAAAACGATCCTGAAAAGTTGCAATTAAATTAGTCATGAACACTACCTCCAAACAAATCCGCAACAAAGTCTGTGGCAGGAGCTTTTAAAATCGTCTCAGGGTTCGCCACCTGACGAATCTCTCCATCCTGCAAGACAGCAATACGGTCCGCCAATTTCAAAGCTTCATCCGTATCATGGGTCACAAAAATAGTCGTCATCCCAAACTCTTTATGCAATTCTTTAGTCAAAACCTGCAACTGTTTTCTCGAAATAGCATCCAAGGCTGAAAAGGGTTCATCCATAAGGAGAATCTTGGGCTGGCCAATCATAGCTCGGACAATACCGACCCGTTGCTGTTCTCCACCAGATAATTCACTCGGAAGTCGATGCCCATACTCAGCTATTGGTAAACCCACTTTAGCCAAAAGCTCTTCTGTTTTCTGAGTAATTTCTCCCTTAGTCCAGCCCTTCATTTCAGGAATGATGGCAATATTTTCCGCAACTGTTAGATTGGGAAAGAGAGCAATGGCCTGTAAAACATATCCAGTAGAAAGACGAAGTTCACGCTCATCATAATCTTTGATGCGCTTGCCATCCATATAAATATTTCCATCAGTTGGTTCCAAGAGACGGTTAATCATCTTAATCATGGTCGTCTTACCTGACCCAGAAGGCCCCACTAAAACCATGAACTCCCCATTCTCAATCTGTAAATTGACATCTCTCAAGACATCTTTTTCTGTATAGCGTAGCGCTACATTTTTGTATTCAATCATGTTCTTCCTCTTTTAAAACTTGCCTCGATTGGTCAAGTCTTCTACCCTAGGCATAACTTCTTTATTATTCCAATGCTCCACAATTTTCCCGTTTTCTAGACGGAGGATATCGTACTGGGCATAAGCAACTCCATCAATCTGAGTCCGACCATAGCTAACCACTTAGTTTCCTTGTCCTAAGAGTTGGAAAACAAAGTCAAAAGTGGCCTTTACTTATAAACAGCTAATTTGCTCCATTTTAAACCTCATTTTCCTCCTCTTT
>NZ_CAUQWY010000057.1:0-6214 GCF_963521865.1 uncultured Streptococcus sp. | reverse complement strand
GTGTTGTTTCTTTTGCTGGTAAGTTTGCTCTTGACGCTGTACTTACGTCACTGTTGCCGTGTTTAGCAGTTGCGCTAACTTGTGTTCCTGCACTTGCTGCATTGTGCGCTACAGTGACTACTCCAGTCCTTGAATCTACACTTACACCGTCTTTAGATGGTGTTAGACTCCATGTTGAGCCAGTTTTCGTTGCGACTACTGTTGAGTTGCCTACTGTGACTTCTACTCGGTCTGCGCCTGTACTTGGCGTTACGGTTACTCGTGCATTTGCTGTATCGCTTACTACCGTTGGTGCATTTGGTGTTGTTTCTTTTGCTGGTAAGTTTGCTCTTGACGCTGTACTTACGTCACTGTTGCCGTGTTTTGCAGTTGCGCTAACTTGTGTTCCTGCACTCGCTGCATTATGCGCTACAGTGACTACTCCGCTTGTTGGATCTACACTTACTCCTGTTTTCGTTGGCGATAAAGTCCATGTTGAGCCAGTTTTCGTTGCGACTACTGTTGAGTTTCCTACTGTAACTTCTACTCGGTCTGCATCTGCACTTGGCGTTACGGTTACTCGTGCATTTGCTGTATCACTTGCTACTGTTGGTGCTGCTGGTGTTGCTGTTTTAGGTGCTTTAGGAATTACCACAGCATCACTCATATCTGACGTGGTTTCTCTTGTTGTAAAAGTATTTCCATATGCATCTCTAGGAGGTATGCCACCCTGTGCAATATTTTTAACGGTAATTCGATCATTTTCTCTCAGTGCACTAGTTGGTGTCCACGTTGCCTGTCCATTTGTTGCATTTACTACAGTTTGCTTTTGTCCATTAAGATAAAATTCTACTTTACTTATAGGTGTATTCGCAACTCTTGCTGTAACAACTGGCTTTTTCCCTTCTGCATTTACTAAATCAGCAACACTTACAGTAGGTTTTTTAGGTTTTACGGTTATTGGCACATTTAATGTCGTCCATTGCGAATTATTATTTTTATTATTTAGTACATGAACATGCAAATCGTAAGTCCCAATCATATCATTTGGAATTTTCCCTACTAGTTTTATATTAGTTCCACCTTCAAACGGCCCAATACCATCACTCCGTCTGTTAGTATATTCAGTTCTTGGTCCAGTATTTGGGGTTGTAGTAATATATACATCTCTTGTACTAATGGCTTTTGTATCATATTTTACTTTGATAATAATGTTCTTACCATATCCTAATTCTTCACCGGCAACTAAACTCGATAAATCAGCACCTACTGTTTCATAAGTGAATCTTGTATTGTTTGGAGCAGCTCGTAGTCCACTACCTTCAGGTAAAGCAGTCCCATTCAAGATATGATTATGTCCTGCGATATTCCTATCATTTGGCTCAGTATTTTGGGCTTTCTTCCCTACTGTTTCTTTACCATTTGTTGTATCTAGTTTAGGAGTGTTTTCCTCTAGCGGTTTATGATTCGTTTTCACACGTCTTAAACTACTGTTTTTGTAATTAACTAACTCTTTATAAACCGAATTAACTTCCTCTTGATTGTTAGCAGTTGTTAATACTTCTTTAGCTTTTGCAACTTTTTCTTTTAATCCCTTTACTGAATCTTCAGTGTATTTTTCTGGATCTAATTTGTCAATTTCTTTTAAAAGCGTTTCCAATTTGGTTTTATTAGTGAACACGTCCTCGACTTTGACATCTTTTGCAGATTTTTTGATTTCTTCAGTCTGATTAACAAGTGTCACAGCATTCTCTGATACTTCAAACTCTTTTTTATCTTGAGCTTTAGAACCAGATCCATCTTCCTTTTTAGAGGTTTTATCTTCAGTCTTAGACTTAAGTAGACGCACTTGCTCTGTAAGAAATTGAACTCGACTTACTTGACTTGCAATCGCTTCCTCAGAAGTATTTTCTCCATTAAGTAAACGGTTATTTTCATCGGTTAATTGAGTAAGTTGATTAGATAAACTTACTAAACTTTCCTCGTCTACTTTTACAATCGCAGCTTGAAGTTCACTAATAGCCTGAACGAGAGGAGACTTATCCACTAGCTTCTGAGCAACTGGTGTTTTATCACCCACTACTTCCTCTTTTGATTTCTCTATAGGATTCTCTTTAGGTGGAACTCCTTCTGTCAGTTCCGTAACACCAACATTTACCTTTTCAGTATTCGCCGTAGCAGGTGATACTGGTAAAGTGTCTGCCTTAACCGCACCATTTGCAAAAAACATTAATGCAGCAACTGCAACACTTGCAGCACCAAAATGGTACTTACGAATAGAGTAACGGAATACCTTTTCTCCGTTCACTTCACGATATGATTTCCTCATTTAATCGCCTCTCTCTTATTTTTATTTTAGAGGTACTAAAAAATACCCCCCCCCTTAAATATTTTAGTAATTTAAAGAAAGGATATGCTTTTTTAATTTTGGGTACCACACTTGTTTTAAAAACATAGTACACTTTCTATTTTACATCTTTCTTAGAAAAATTAACAGTATAACCCATATATTTTTTCTAATTTAGCATTTAATTTTAGCAAGTATATATACTTTTTTTCCTAATCTTCTATTACTATTAGATAGAAGACACAACAAGACCTCCACTATATCGAGGAGGCCTTGGATCAGCTAGGTTATTTAGTAAAAGACTAGAAGATTTTCTTTTCCCAATCGTCTTCTGTACGGCGAGGGTAGAAAAATTCAGATTTGTCCGGAGCTTCCATCATCTCCATCAAAGGTAACATATCATAGGCCAGATCCAAGTTTGGAATCTGGTCTTTTTGTACCCAAGAAACTTCTCCTTCATCTGAAGAGCGAAGGGTACCAGAGAACTCAGTCGCCTTATAACAAACGACAATATAGCGCCCACCTGTATCTAGTGGCCAATTTTTAATGCCGACAAGTTGAGGATTTTGGATAGTCAATCCTGTTTCTTCATAGATTTCACGAATGACAGACTCTGCGAAAGACTCGCCATTTTCTACATGGCCTCCAGGAAAGGCATAACCTGACCAGCGATTGGTTTCAGGAGAGCGATACTGCATCACCACGCGCTGAGTTTCTAAGTCTTCAATCAGGCAAATGTTTGTTAAAATCGTTAATTGTGCTCGAGACATAAATTTACTCACTTTCTAATTTATTACATTTTCAGACTTGGTACCAGTACCATTAGCTTCTACTTTGTAAAATTATTTAGAATAGAATACCATCCGTTTTTCCTTTATAGTCTTTCCAAGTTCAAGCATCTTTTCTTGTCCATCAAAAGTAAAGCCCATTTTTTGATAGAAAGCAATGGCGCGCTTATTATCTTTCAATACCCATAAGAAAATTTCAGAAAAATGATCAAGAGCAATCAAAGCTGCTTTCATTAACTTTTGTGCGATACCTTTTCCGTAATAGTCTTTTAAAACATATAAGGCAATAATTTCGCCAGCTTGAATAGTCTCATCACGAAAGTTGCCATAACTGATAAAACCAATTACCTTAAGGCCATCTATCGCAATCAATGTATTTTCTGGATACTTTTGACTAAAGAATCGACATCTTTCTAATGTCATTGTCTCCTGAAATTCTGCAGGCAAAAGGTCGTCATAAGCCTCTCTCCACGTTTGCCAGTGAACGAGGGATTTATCTTCTATCTCTTCAGGAGTTTCCATTGATTTTATAGCAATCGTCATTTATTTTCTTCTCCTTAATCCAACACCCTGACTTCCTTTGCTACTTTGTGTAGAAATTTTTGTCTTGTTGAACTTGTATTTACTTCACGGCCTAACTCTCCCAAGATTGAAACCCTCTTTGTTTTTATGCCACAGTGATTCAATACAGCATTCTTTAATACTGATATTCCATAACTATCTGGAATGTTAATCGGACCTGAAAATACTTTGTACCACCAAGTTGGTGCCATAGAAGTTGCATAGATACTAGCTGTTTTTCCTTTTAGTAACTTTTTGAACTGTTTCCCTCTCAAGTAGTTCAAAATAAAGCTTCCTCGATTATTTGCAGAGTATGCAATGCCTGGCGTAAAAACACGATCAATCCACCCCTTCAATAGACTAGGCATACTACTCCACCAAATAGGATAAACAAAAATGAAATGATCTGCCCACTGGATTAATTCTTGAGAGCGTAGAATAAACGGATCGTCCTCCATCCTTTGTCGATAACCATAACGTAAAACAGGATCAAACTCTTCCTCATTAAGATTAATCATTTCAAGTTCATGTCTCTTTGAGTCTATATTTTCTACAATCGTTTGAAAAATTGCTTGGCAGTAACTTTCTTTATCAGGATGTCCATTGATAACTAAAATATTCATAAAATTCCCCTAATCCAAGGCTTTGACTTCCAACATCATATCACGAATCTGAGCTGCTAGTTCAAAGTCAAGCACTTCGACGGCTTCTTGCATTTGTTTTTCTAGTTTCTTAACAAGTTCTTTGCGCTCTTGTTTATTAAGACTATTGATATCCACTTCCTTGTCTTCTTCCTTAGAAACTGCCTTGGTTACAGCGATCAGGTCACGGATTTCTTTCTTAATGGTTTGTGGAACGATACCATGCTCTTCATTATAAGCCATCTGGATTTTCCGACGGCGAGCCGTTTCATCAATGGCACGTTGCATAGACTGGGTCACAGTGTCCGCATACATGATAACATGACCTTCACTGTTACGAGCAGCACGACCAATGGTCTGGATGAGTCCACGTTCGTTACGGAGGAAACCTTCTTTGTCAGCATCGAGAATGGCAACCAAACTTACCTCAGGAACATCAATCCCTTCACGGAGCAGATTGATTCCGACCAAGACATCAAAGACACCCAAGCGCAGGTCACGGATAATTTCCGTCCGCTCCAGAGTTTTGATATCTGAGTGCATGTACTTAACCTTGATGCCCATTTCCTTGAAGTAGTCGGTTAAATCCTCTGCCATTTTCTTGGTCAAAGTGGTGATAAAGGTTCGTTCATTCTTTTCAACACGGGCATTGATTTCACCTAAAAGATCATCAATCTGTCCCATTGTCGGACGGACTTCTACCTCTGGATCCAAGAGTCCCGTTGGACGAATGATTTGCTCAATCACTGTCTCGGTCTGTTCATTTTCGTAGTCGCCTGGTGTCGCTGAAACGTAAACAATCTGGTGCACATGGCTTTCAAACTCCTCACGACGGAGAGGACGATTATCCAAGGCTGACGGCAAACGGAAACCATAATTAACCAGCATTTCCTTACGCGAACGGTCTCCATTGTACATGCCTTTGATCTGCCCCATGGTCATGTGGCTCTCATCAATCATAATCAAGAAATCATCTGGGAAGAAGTCGAGAAGCGTATAAGGAGGCTCACCTTCGCTACGTCCATCCATGTGGCGAGAATAATTTTCAACCCCATTAGTATAGCCCATCTCACGCAACATCTCAATATCATACTCTGTCCTCTGCTTCAAACGCTGGGCTTCAAGCAGTTTACCTTCCTTTTCAAAGATAGCTAGTTGCTCTTCTAATTCTGCTTGAATCTTGGCAATGGCAACTTCCATGTGGTCATCATTGGTCACAAAGTGAGTAGCTGGGAAAATCGCCAAATGATCCACTTCTCCCAATACTTGACCTGTCAAAGCCTCAACTTCACGAATACGGTCAATCTCATCTCCAAAAAATTCTACTCGAAAGGCGTGCTCATCACGAGAGGCTGGGAAAATTTCCACTACATCCCCACGAACGCGAAATCTTCCCCGTTGGAAATCAATATCATTCCGTTCAAACTGGATATCAACCAAATCATTCAAGAGTTTATCACGAGAAATTTCAAGACCTGGACGGAGACTAACGACACTGTCAGCGTATTCCTTGGGCGAACCCAAACCATAGATACAAGAGACCGAGGCAACGACAATAACATCATTACGCTCCAAAAGAGCCGAAGTCGCTGAGTGTCGGAGCTTGTCAATCTCATCGTTGACAGAACTGTCCTTCTCAATGTAAGTATCGCTAGAAGGTACATAGGCTTCTGGTTGGTAATAATCATAGTAAGATACAAAGTACTCAACAGCATTTTCAGGGAAAAATTCCTTAAACTCCCCATAGAGCTGACCAGCTAGAGTCTTATTGTGGGCAATGACCAGCGTTGGTTTATTAACTTTGGAAATGACCTGACTCATGGTATAGGTCTTCCCTGTTCCAGTCGCCCCCATCAGAATCTGAGCTTTTTCTCCACCCTCGATATTATCAACCAACT
>NZ_CAUQWY010000056.1:0-6442 GCF_963521865.1 uncultured Streptococcus sp. | reverse complement strand
TATTGAAATTAAAGCGAGCAGAATTATTTCTTCATGGAATTAAACAACAAGATAAGACGAAGGCTCATTTGTATCATGCGATGCTAGAATACTATGATGCTAACCATAAAAAAGAAAGGCATATGAGGATTTTAAAATAAGAAAGCGCTGTTAAATTTAACAGCGTTTTCTTATATATCTTCTTAAAAAATTGTACACACAAAGTACAGCTAAAGTGATTTTTTTGATTATTTTATCGAAGGGGAGAGATTTCTCATATTATGACTTTGCGAGCTCAGAGTCTGTATACACACACTCCTAAAATCACCCCCAAAATTTGTATACACACAGTGTATGTACTTTTGGGATGATTTGAATTTTGGGGAATCTCCAACCCCCTGATGGGATTATACGAGATAAGAAAAGAAAGTGGTACAATAAACATACGATAGTAACTGTAATATGTTCTGTTCAAATAAATGAATTATATCCAAATTTTAATTTTGAAAAGAAGGGAATAAAATGACTTTTGATAATTTAGTACATCAGATTAATGGACTTGCTGAAACGCAACGTGATAGAGGCACATACTTTGAGTATTTAGCACGTGCCTATTTTCAAAATGAACCAACATACCAGAATGAGTTTAAGAATGTATGGATGCTAGCAGATGTTCCAGAGGAATTTGGAATACCTAAAGTTGATCTCGGAGTAGACTTAGTTGCTGAAAAATTTACTGGTGAATTAGTAGCGATTCAGGCAAAATTCTATAATCATAGTATTCAAAAATCTAATATTGATTCTTTTTTAGGGGAGCTTGGAAAAGATTATTACGAATCAGGTATTATTGTTGCTTCAACCGATAAATGGGGCAAGAATGCTGAAAAAGCTTTAGCAGATCGTAGCGATGTTATTCGTATTGGGCTTTCAGATTTAAGAAATTCTCAGATTGATTGGTCAAAATTTTCTTTTGAATCACCAGAAGTAGTAGCTGTAAAAGCTAAAAAGAAGTTAAGATATTATCAAGAAAGTGCAATTCAGTCTGCATTGAATCATTTTACAGAAAATGATCGTGGACAACTTATAATGGCGCCTGGAACTGGTAAGACTTTTACGAGTTTAAAAATTGCTGAAGCAATGGCAAGAGATGTCTCTAAGGAACAATACACTATTCTTTATCTAGTACCTAGTATTCAACTACTTACGCAAACCTTGAGAGGGTGGAACAATGATACAGAAATGACAATGTCTTCTATGGCAGTTACTAGTGATAGAAATGCTAGTCGTGGCAGTGTCAAGCAAGATGAGTCCAATCTAACAATTAAAGCTAGTGATATTGGTTATCCAGCAACAACTTCGTCAAAAAAAGTTGTTGAAAACTACTTAGAATTAATGACAAGACCCAAAAAAGAACTGTTAGTGGTTTTTGGAACTTATCAGTCAATAGATGTTCTTGGTGAAGCACAAAAAGAGGGTTTTCCAGAGTTTGATTTAATTATCGCAGATGAGGCACACCGTACCACTGGTGCAAAAGCTTTTGGAGATGAAGCATCATCGTTTACGAAGGTACATAGTGATCTAAATGTTAAGGGGATAAAACGTCTTTATCAAACAGCAACACCAAAATTATATGGAATTGAGGCTAAGAAAAAAGCAGAAGAAAATTCAAGCGTTATTTCTAGTATGGATGATGAAAATCTATATGGTAGTGTATTCTATCGTTTAGGTTTTGGAGATGCTATTAGTCAAGATATCCTAACTGATTATAAATTAATGGTTTTGGCTGTTGACGAAACAGTGGTTCAGAAAGATATGCAAAAAGCTCTTGCTGATTCAGAGAATGGTCTGAATATTGATGATGTGGGGCGTATCATTGGTGTTTGGAATGGAATGATTAAACGAGAAAGTTTTGCAGATAAGGTGTCTGGCGAACCAATGCAAAGAGCTATAGTCTTTTCTCGGACTATCGAAGATAGTAAACGACTATCAACTCAGTTTGAAAATGTTGTTAATGAATACCTTAATAGTGATGAAGGCTACTCAGTAAATGTTCGTCACGTAGATGGCAGTATGAACGCCCTTGAAAAAAATGAAGCATTATATCAACTTCCG
The DNA here is from genome assembly GCF_963521865.1 of uncultured Streptococcus sp. GTDB lineage: Bacteria > Bacillota > Bacilli > Lactobacillales > Streptococcaceae > Streptococcus. The sequence continues at coordinate 4,351 of NZ_CAUQWY010000056.1, read as the reverse complement.
GAAGGAAATTGGATAAAACAATGTAAGTGGCAAGAATTAAAGAATATAAAATGAACGTGAAGATACTACACATTTGTTCGTGAATTATTAGTATTTACAGATTGTAAAAGTCTAGATTTTAAAATCTAGACTTTTAATTCATTTATTCTTCATATTGATTTTCTTCTTCATCCATGAAGGCTTCAAAACTTCCAATAGGTGCAAAGTCAATGTTAATAGTTGAATAATCGTCTTTTTTTCTCCAAAGTCTTACAGAATCAGTGCCTCTCATTTTAAGCCAATCAACTGTAACAACTTGTCTATCCTTGAGCCCAAGAACATCTACTAATAACCATTGACCAAGAGCGGATTGACCATATCGTTTATTAGTTTCTGGATCAATCTCTTTGTTGCTTCCTGATTGTAATCCTTTCATATTACTTTGAGTAACTAATCCTGGAATTGTTTTACCATTGGGAAGTTTAAGGTTGAAACGAACCTCAGGTTTTCTTCGTTAACTAGCATGATTTTGTTGCGTTCTTTCCAGTCTTTTTGACGTTTCTCAGCTTCAAAAATATTTGGACAAAAGAAATCAGGAAATTTATTGTGAAATTCTCTTGGAATAGGAATATAAATTTCATTTAGTGGGCGTAATGTTGAGCTACCCTTAGATTTAGGTGCCGCATTCCACGAGTTTAGACCTGATTTTTTTTCAACTTCCTTTGTACGATAAGAATAAAGAGGAAGATAAATTTCGAACAAATCCTCTTTTTGCTTGTCAGCATCACTAGTATCTATGAAATGGAAGTATGATTTTAGTAAAAAATCAAAGGGATCATCAATGATGCTAACATCAAATTGGTTAAGAATGAGAGTATCCTTTTTATTAGGATCAAAATGTTGCCAAATTTGAGAATCACCACGTGTAAATTTATAGTCTTTCTCTCCATCAGACCATGAGAAGTTGGTATCAGTACGCTTAAAGTTTTGAAGATTATTAAGATCAACCAATGGATAGGCTGTCTCTTGGACAACAAATTTTCCAGCATCACGAGTAACGTAATGGTAGATATTTTTATCTTCAGAGAGACCTAATCGGTTATAGTCAATAATCATCCTGTCGTTTTTGATTTGCGATAATTTAAGGGCTAATTCTTCATCAGACTTCTCAAAGTAAGGGTCAATTTCTGGTTTGAATCGTTTTAATTGCATAACCTTTTGGTAAGATGGTTTTGAATTCATCCAGGTTTTCAAACCAATACCAATTCGGTCGTTACCAAAAACTGACAGAACATCGTGTGGAGTGTTACCTATATCGACGTTTTCGCCTTTAAAGACCTTAGCATATACTGTTTCTTGAAATTTAGAATCGAGATAAGGAATGGGATCTCCATGTTTTTGTCTAAAAAGATTCGATAAAGCCCCATATACCTGAAGGAATCGAATATATTCATCTCTTTCTTCTTTAGAATATCTTTCCCAAAGAGACATTAAATCACCGCTTTCAATTGTTTCTACAATTAGCAGTATATCAAAAAAGTTAGCTTAGCACTAACTTTTTTGTTCTTAATTGATACTGTAAAATTCAAGTGTTCCTTTTTTCTTAACTAATTTTAGATATTCCTCATCTGATAAGATTGATAGGCTATCTTCATAAGAATCAATGGTAGAAACAGCTTGTTCATAACTATCAACAAACTCTTTAACGTAAGATTGCCCTTCAAATTGTCCATTAATTTTTGTATAGATAATTGCAATTCTCCCGTCGCGATTCAATTGTGATTTTCCATTGCTTTCATTTAGTGCTTTGGAAATATTGGTTGCAATTCTCTTAATAACAGGTACTACAACACTGTTTCCAGCCTGTTTATAAAGTTGGCCATTAGAAACGTTTTCTGGAATTTTGAAAGATTTAGGATAACCTTGCACATTAAATGTTTCTTTAGGTGTTAACTTACGTATTTCACCGCTGTCAGTCAAAATAAGTGGAACGTTGTGACCGCCTGTTCCCATATTTGCAGTTAGAGTAGGAACAACTCCATTTTTGTTTTCTCGAACATATTGTCTACGCCACTGATACACTGTATCTTGACTAGTCATTGTCATTTTTAGATCATCGAAGAATCGTTGTTTTCCTTTTCTATAATAATAGAGTTCGTCTTTCACACCTTCGAAATCGATAATATCTCGAAGAGTTGTTGTTAATTTAATTTCTTCTGGGAATTCAAATAAATCATAGGCTTCTTTGTTGTCAAAGCCAACAATATAGATACGTTCACGGTTTTGTGGGACATTGCCGTAGTTCTTACCGTTTAAAACTTTCCATTTGATAAAGTAATTGTTTTCGGTAAGTGCTTCACGGATAACTTTAAAAGTATTTCCATGATCATGAGAAACCATGTTTTTTACGTTTTCTACAAAGATTGCTTTAGGTTTTTTTGCTTCAATGATACGGAGCAATTCAAAGAATAGATCTCCACGATCATCCTCAAAACCTTTTCGATATCCAGCGATACTAAAGGCCTGGCATGGAAAACCACCAACAATAATATCTATGTTGTCATTGCCGTCTTGGTCAACGACTTCATCAGCAGGTACAATGTGAATGTCTCTATTATCTAATTTTGTGTCAGGATAGTTTAGAGAATAAGTCTTACGTGCATATTTGTCAAATTCGTTTGCATATACCACTCTGAACTCGTTGGTTTGTTCAAATCCCAACTCAATTCCACCGACTCCACTAAAAAAAGCAGCAATATTGTACTTATTTTGGGTCTTAGAACTTACAGAATTAGTCATGTGTTGTTCTCCTTTTTAAACTTTTAGACTATAGTATATCATTTATAGGTGTAAATTGCAGCTAGAAAGCATAATTTTTGAAAATTTATTGTAGAATAAAAATAACGATAAATTATGAGGTAATATATGGTGAGTAATACAATTTACAAAACATTCAAAACAAAATTACACGAACAAGAACAAAATGGACAAAAGTTTTATTATTTGGGAGATAACAAGGCAAAAACTTATCAACCGGATAACGTTGAGATAGGTAGTGAATTGTTAAGGAGTTGTTTTGAATATGCATTTTCAATTGCTAATGAAGATAAACAACGAGAATATCGTAGCGGTGGTTTAGCTAGAAGGAATAAATTACAAATTTTTTGGGATGCATTCCGAGGAAAAGTTGCAGAATGTCATGCGAAAGTGTTTTATGAGAATAGAGGATGTAGAGTAAGTAATATTGATTTCGATATCTATGATAGAGGTGTTTGGGATCAATATGATCTGATTATAAATGATAAAATTGTATCAATAAAATCAAGTAAACATTTTAGTCAATTACTCATGCTAGAAACCAAAGATTGGAAGGATGGTAAATATTCAGGAGATGTATATGATGAAGATTATACTCCTGATTATTTTATGTTTATAAGAACACGAATTGATGTACCAAAAGAATTAGAAAGAGGAGATGATTTAAACAAAAAAAATTTGTGGCAAGTTATACAAAAGTTAACTATTACAGCTGAGATATCTGGACTACTTCCGTTTATTCATTTTATTGACCAAGTTATCAAATTTAAGTATATAATTAAACAAAAAGATATTTTTAAAGCTAGTCTAAATTCACCTGGTGTTCGTATGGATGCTGATAACTATTATGTGAAAATAAGTGAATTAAATTGGCCTAGTACTCTTATATAATATATAAGCAAAAAGAAAAACGTCATTGATGTATAGCTGTTTTAAAATTGCTTAAAATAGAACCTTATCAAACTAGGTCTTAAGAAAGCTCGTAAAGCATCACAATTCTCAAAACGTTAATCAATACGATTATATCAATGTTTACAGACATTCAAGAATTTTTTCTTGGATGTCTTTTTTTGTCTAAAAATCAAAAGTTCACCCCATCATTTTTTTTAGACTACGAAATGCAATATCTCCAACAGTCTAATTTACAGTATCTTTTGTGTTGACATAAGTCTTAGTTACTTCTTTATCACTGTGAGTTAAAGCTTCTGAAATAGCTTCGAGTGAAAGTCCTGCTTGTTTTGCAAGTGTCGCTCCTGTATGTCGCAGTTTATGAGGTGTAGCGTGTGTTAGTTCTGGATGACGTGAGGTAGTCAGAGTGTAGTGGACCGTTAACATTGCTCTTCATATCGATATAAGTAAAGACATACTGTTCATCAGATTGGATAATTCCAAATTTTGCTAGTTCTCTTTTTTGTTGCTTTTCCCATGACTGAAGTAAATCAGTTAGTTCAACAGGAATTCGGGAAATTGTTTTTTATTTCCTTAGGTTGGTATTAGTAATAGACTTCCTGCGAAACAAAAATATGATACAATAAAACTATGAATTATGAATCAA
>NZ_CAUQWY010000055.1:0-7092 GCF_963521865.1 uncultured Streptococcus sp. | reverse complement strand
ATGATATACTCAACTTGTCAAAGTTGCAAAAAGACAAAAAATAAAAATTAAAATAAAAATAAAAATAAAAATAAAAATAAAAATAAAATGGAGGTATTCATCATGATTTTACAATCTTCTGTATCCTTAAAAATTCTTGATGAGGATACACTTTCTGATATAGAAGGCGGAATTGCTTGGTGGGTTGGTCCAGCAGGATTTTTTGCTTATGGGATATTAGCTGGTTATACTGACGAGAAATGTATGATTGATAATGGAAATCACTGGTATTGTGTTAAGCTACCATAGAAGAAGGAGTAAAACAATGAAATATATAAAGGTATTAACAGATTCAAATTTAGAAAGAATACAAGGAGGAGACGATTTGATAAATTTTTATGAATTGGGAGAAAAAATAGGAAGATATTTAGCACACCGTCATCCAAATTCGGTTACTCTTCCAATGTGTTACGAATATGGTCCAGCTTATCCGGCGCCTGTTTTACCATGTAGAAAGTAGGGAAATAGAATGGGAAAAGTTACTATTATAGAATTATCGGAACTAGAATTGATTTATGGTGGTGACAGTCATGGTTCAATATTTCATCCTGACACTTGGGTGAGATATTTTGAATATGCTTTAACTCACCCGGGAAAAGGAGGGAATCTCCCTTTATGTGAAAACTATACACCTGCGTATCCAGGAAAAATTTTACCACAATGTTAAATTTTTATAAAACTATAGTTGAAAACACCTCAGGTTAAAGACAAAGTTTTATTATACTGTGTTTAGGTAAATTCGAATGATAGGTAAAGTTATCTGAGGAACTACTCTAGAAAAAAAGGAAATTCTAAACTTAGATTCGATTATATAGTCTCAAATATCCTAAGTATTGAAATTAGCCGTTTTCTGGTGCTTTATAGTAAGGTAGAGGAGTTTGTTAGTTTCAAACTTTGCTCGTAATGATTTGAAAAATTCCAATTTTCTTGTAGAAATTCACAAAAATTTAGATTGTCTATGTTTGGAATATCAGTAAAATGTATTTATAGAGAAAAAAATTTTTGAAGTTTAAGTTTTTAGTTACTTCAATTAGAGAGAGGTTGTATTTATGACTATTTTTAACAAATGTCATGCTGTGTTTGTTGGATTTTTAGCCTTTATAACAGTTACTACAGTAGGTTATACCATCAATCAAGGAGATTTTTTTCAAAACGAGTACCTATTTATTATCACAAAGACTTTCTGGATTTCACTGAGTGTTGCCTATGCGAAATGGTTTGATATGGTTTCGCTAAGAAGGTTAACGAAGAAAGAAATTCTACTTTTTATTGGAAGCTTTCTTATTTGTGTGCTGGTAAATATAGGTTATTATAGTTTTTTTACAGTCTCTTCTGGTGCTAGATATCAACACCTTGAGGCTACTAGTACAGGAATTTCCTTATCCTTTATTGCAAGCGTGACAGTTTTTGGGCCTATTCTGGAGGAATTTGTTTTCAGAGGTATCCTTCAAGGTGCGGTTTTTGAAAATTCTTGGTTGGGGCTTATACTGACTGCCTCTCTCTTCTCTTTCCTGCATGCTCCTTATGATGTTCCTTCGTTTATCTATTATCTATTTGGAGGTTTCATGCTGGGCTTTGCTTATAAAAAGAGTCAAAATCTATCGGTGCCTATTTTAGTTCATATCTGTTACAATTGTTTATCATTCTTGTAGTATATGTAAGTAACCAATATGATATAATATTGGATAAAAAATCTTAAAAAATAGGGAAATGGATACTATTACTGTTTAGATTAATAATATTAAATGATGTCACAATTTGAGATTGTGGATACTGAGAATTTTGCGAAAGTTGAAGAAGGTTTCGGAGGTTGGGAAGAGGAAGCTTTTCAAAAAAATTATATGGTTTGATTGGATAATCATCTGCGCATTCTAATGGTGGTTCTTAATACTTTTCTCGTAACTAATATCAAGTTTAGTCTGATTGGAACAGTTGTAGGAGGATTCGCTGGTTATAGTATGTATGTTCTTGGCTATCTAGGAGATTATCTTGACCTTACAAATCATAGAGTTGTTTCTTCCAAAACATTTCACAAAAGTTATAACATTTTAGAAAATGATTAGATATCATTTAATTGTAATGGAGAAATTGTTTCTGCTGATTGGGAAAGAAAAAATATTTGTAACAAAACGCAATGTATTCTTAGCGAGATTGTTCCTAGGTCAGTTTCCCGTGCTTGTCTCTACTTATCTGTTTCTATCTCGTCAGTTTTTAAATTTTTCCTTGGTTTTCCAATTTCTCTTAGTGGTTATCAACTTGGCTTCTATTTTGGTTACTGTTTACCTCACTAGGGAAATGAGGATAAGAGAATTTGAAGATGATGATTTGGTTAGTCCTAGAACCAATCAACTTATGTTCATCGGCTTGACAGGCTTTATGTCTATTATTTGTTTGTATAGAGGTATCATAGCAACAGAAACCTACCAACAAATAATCGCCTATATTGGCGCTGTTCTCTGCTTAATTATCATGCTTCTGCTTATGTGGGGCTTGAAGTATTATAAAAAGTAGAGCTTAATGAAGTATAAAGGGGTAAGTGTTTTCGAAATACTTACCTTTTTATAATGAATTTTTTTTGCAATTCAAGATGTTTCGATGACAATTCAAGATTTGGATGAAAAACTTTAACAAATAGTGCTATACTGAAATTGTCAAAGTTGCAACAGGACAAAAATTAAAAATAAAAAAGGAGTATTTGTCATGAATACAAAAATGATGGAACAATTTGAGATTATGGATACTGATGTGCTTGCTTGTATTGAAGGTGGCGGTTGGATAAAATGTGGACTCGGTGTAGTTGGAGGTGCATTGACTGGAGGAGTTGCTGGTGGTGCTGTGGGCACTGTAACGCTACCTATCATTGGTACTGTATCTGGAGCTGCTGCTGGTTTTTGGGGCGGAGCGGCAACGGGTGCTGCTACATTCTGTTAAAAATCGCTCTTCATTACTAAGCTGAATTTAGTTGGAATGGAGTAAATAATTATGAACAAGAAAAAGATAGTTTCAACTATAGTATTTTTAGTATTTATTATAATGTCAGTGGCTAATTTTTTTAGAGACTTAACCCCATTGCTATTCATTTTGAATATTATTGGCCTAACTTGTTTTTTAGTGTTAACATACATTAGCATAAAAGATATGATCTTAAATAGAAGTAAATGATGATTTGGTTAGTCCTAGAACCAATCAACTTATGTATATCGGCTTGACAGGTTTTATGTCTATTATTTATTTGTATAGAAGTATCACAGCAGGAGAATTCTACCAACAATTAATCGCTTATATTGGTGCTATTCTCTGCTTGCTTATCATGCTTCTGCTTATGTGGGGCTTGAAGTATTATAAAAAGTAGAGCTTAATGAAGTATAAAGGGGTAAGTGTTTTCGAAATACTTACCCCTTTTATAATGAAATTTTTGCAATTCAAGATGTTTCGATGACCATTTAAGATTTAGATGAATTTGTAATCTTAAATAAGGTAAGATAAAGATAACAAATGTAAAGGAGTATTCTTATGAAGAATCAAAAGATAAAATCGCTATTACTTGTATCACTTGTATTTGCATCTATTACTACGGGTGTTGTATATGCAGAAGAACATCCTACTACTTCATCTATCCAGGCGAATGACAGTTCTCTTGTGGCACCAGATTTGCCATCGGCTAAGGAAAAGGTGGAGCATAAGCCTTCTGTTGTAACCCCAGAAGAGTATGAGAAGAATGTTACGGACTTTAAAAAGATAGATATTGAAGCCGTTCGTCAATCTTTTACAGAGGATCAATTGGAACATACTATTTATTTTGGTAGAAAAACTTGCTCTCATTGTCGTCAATTTTCTCCTGAATTGAAAGAATTTAATAACTTGATTGAAAAGAAGTTAGAGTATTATGATTTGGATGGTAAGGATTTTGATGGGGAAGCGAGAGAGTTTCTATTTAAAAAAGTCGGTATTCCAGGAACACCAACAATTTTATATTTAAAAAATGGACATCCGATATCTGGATGGGTTGGTGGCGGAGCAACTGCACAACAGGTGTATGATTATATGTACTCGAGAAACTCACCTAAGCAAACGGAGACAGTGAAACCTTCTGAGGAAACAGTAACTGAAAGTGTCCGTGATGAGAATACAAGAAGTGACAGCATGAGTATTAGTAATAAAGTTGTAAGTGACAGCAAAGGTATGAGTGATGAAAAAAGAACCGAAATGAAAATACCCAATGCTACTCCCAATTCTAATAGCGAAAATAGTGGGAAAGTGGAGAGTACAAACTCAACTTCTAAAGCTAAAACTACTCAATCTGACAATTTAGCAATGTTAGACAATAAGAATCAATTGGAAACTCCCAAACCTATTTTTGATGATGCTCAAGAAAATAAAACTTCTTTAACTGATGTTAAGGGGACTGATTATGTAAGCGAATCTATTACTTCGAATGAAAAATTATTACCGAAAACAGGAGAGGAAGAAAGTTACCAACTGATTCGGCTAGCTGTCGCGTTTTTTATGGCTTCTATAATGATTAAAGTGAAACAAAAAATTCATAAATAAAAATAGATGGTAAACAGGTGCAATGATATTATTTGTTTGTAATAACATATAGCTAACATTTGCCTATAGACAAGAGTGAGAAGATAGGTGTATTTATTTTATATATAAAAGATTATAACTGTATATGAACTGAATGATAAAAGGGTAAGTATTTACGAAATGCTTTCTTTTTCGATTATTTTAACGCCTCAAGATGTTTTGATGACTATTTATGATTTGGATGGAAAATTTCAAAGAATAGTAGTATACTAACCTTGTTAAGGTTGTAGCCGAAAGTGGAATACCAACTCTTATAGGGGAGAAAACTAACCACTTTTGGAGGATTAAATAGTAGTTAATGCATAGGTAAAAAAGCATGGGAAATAGTTAGTATTAGCTGAAGTAGAAAATCGAAAATGAAGGGAAAATTATCATGAGTAAGAATAGTAGAACAGAAAAAGCTAGAGTAATAGAAAGTGCAGATTTTGGAGCATATTTTTTAATTTTAGCAGTTGTAGCCGTCGGGGCGCTTGCTTATTTTTCAGAAGATTTTGGGCCAAGGTGAGCAAAAGTTATAGAAATAGTCGGAGCGCCGTTTTCTTTAGGTTTAGGTTTTTTTGCTTTTGATAAAGGTTTTGAAATGCTGAACGAATATAAAGAAAATAAAAGAAAAGAAGACGAAGAGGAAGAAAAAAACAATGTTTCAATTTTCAGAAGCTAACAGTTAAAGTTTGTCTTTGTCCAGTTTGACTTTTACCATAGTATGTGAGGTATATTAAATGAATAAGAAATCCTTTTTTATCATCTGTTCTACGTTGATTATGGCATCGAATCTTCTCATGATTTCCGTGGTGAACAAGGGAGAAGAAACAGGGAGCAACCTGTTTGTGATTGCTATAGCCTGTGTTATGTTACCATCATTTTTATATGCGGTTGAGAACCGAATGACTTCTTTAATTAGGACAGGGTCAGTAGCTCTACTCTTATTGACAGTATTGTCCTTAGTCCGTCTTGTCAACAGAATAGGGAGTACGCCTGAAATCCTAAACATTATCATTACCTTCTAGCTTTGGCAAGTGGGACAGCTGCTATCCTTGTTGCAATCATGAGAATATATGAGAACAGACGGAAGTAAGGGTGAGTAGTTCTCTATTTTGTATTTTCACTTTGTCAAGTTCCCCCAGGGCAAGTATGTTTTTCATGCTTGCTTTTTAAATTTTTTACAATTCAAGATGTTTTGATGACCATTTATGATTTGAGTGAAAAAAATTAATAAACAGTGATATACTAAACTTGTCAAAGTTGCAACAGGACAAAAATTAAAAATAAAAAGGAGTATTTGTCATGGATACAAAAACAATGTTTCAATTTGAAATTATGGATACTGAAATGCTTGATCATATAGAGGGTGGGGATGTATCTGATATTTATAAAGGATACGCTAATCAGGTAAGTCCATTAGGCTCTTATCCTTCTGTATTAAAGAATTCAGGTCCTTTTCCAGTAAGTGGGTACTGCCCGCGTGGTTATCGTGACCTTGGTTATATAGGAGCAGGTTTCCATTTATGTGGAATATAGGCTGAAATATAAGAAATGAGGAAGAGTTTCTATGAAAAAGTATCAGATTCTATTCAAAATAAGTGCAGTCTTCTCTTACTTATTTTTCGTATTTGGTCTTTCTCAGCTGACGCTTATTGTCCAAAATTATTGGCAATTTTCTTCTCAAGTAGGAAATTTTTTCTGGATTCGAAATATCTTGAGTTTGCTATTTAGCGGAGTCATGATTTGGATTCTGGTTAAGACAGGATATGGTGATCTCTTTCGCATTCCAAGAAAAAAATGGCTTTGGTATTCGATTTTGACAGTATTAGTGATAGTGCTCCATATCTCTTTTAACGTTCAGACAGCTAAACATGTTCAGTCAACTGCTGAAGGTTGGGCTGTATTGATAGGTTATAGTGGGACCAACTTTGCTGAGCTAGGTATCTATATAACTTTGTTCTTTCTGACTCCACTTATGGAAGAGCTAATCTATAGAGGATTACTGCAACACGCCTTTTTTAAGCATTCGAGATTTGGCCTTGATTTGCTTCTTCCGTCAATTTTATTTGCTCTTCCTCATTTTTCAAGCCTGCCTAGTTTGTTAGATATCTTCGTCTTTGCAACATCTGGCATCATCTTTGCTAGTTTGACCCGCTATACCAAGAGCATTTATCCTTCCTATGCAGTGCATGTGATTAATAATATTTTCGCGACATTACCATTTTTTCTGACTTTTTTACACAGGATATTTAGCTAAAAATAGTAGAGTAAAAATAATTATCGATTTTAAGAAGTGAATAATGGAATTTAATATTATTCACTTCTTATTAGTTGATTGGGAAGATTGTACTCTTTGAGTAATTTAAGATGTTTTGATGACCATTTATGATTTGGATGGAAAATTTTAAAAAATAGTAGTATACTAACCTTATTAAGGTTGTAATAGGACGAAAATAAAAAGAGTATTCCTCGTGAATGCAA
>NZ_CAUQWY010000054.1:0-7469 GCF_963521865.1 uncultured Streptococcus sp. | reverse complement strand
TTCCTTACACTTACTTCACAAAACAAATCTTCACTCACCCAACCTTGGCTGAGAACTTGAATGACTTGTTTGCGATTTAAGTTGAGATTTAATCGTATCGAACAGCCCTCTGAGGGCTGTTTTTATTTCTGCGAAATCTCATACTCTTCGAAAATCTCTTCAAACTACGTCAGCTTCACCTTGCCGTAGGTATGGTTACTGACTTCGTCAGTTCTATCTGCAACCTCAAAACAGTATTTTGAGCAACCTGCGGCTAACTTCCTAGTTTGCTCTTTGATTTTCATTGAGTATCAAATCTGTCTTTTCCCTCTTTTATGATATAATAGAAACATGAACTTAAAAACTACTTTGGGCCTCCTAGCTGGGCGTTCTTCCCACTTCATTTTAAGCCGTCTTGGCCGTGGAAGTACGCTTCCAGGAAAAGTCGCCCTTCAATTTGATAAAGATATTTTACAAAACCTTGTTAAGAACTACGAGATTGTCGTGGTCACTGGAACCAATGGAAAAACCTTGACAACCGCCCTGACTGTCGGCATTTTAAAAGAGGTTTATGGTCAAGTTCTGACCAACCCAAGCGGTGCCAACATGATTACAGGAATTACGACAACCTTCTTAACAGCCAAATCTTCTAAAACTGGGAAAAATATTGCCGTCCTTGAAATTGACGAAGCCAGTCTATCTCGTATCTGTGACTATATCCAGCCAAGCCTTTTTGTCATCACGAATATCTTCCGCGACCAGATGGACCGCTATGGTGAGATTTACACAACTTACAAGATGATTTTGGATGCTATTCGTAAGGTGCCTACTGCCACTGTTCTTCTTAATGGAGACAGTCCACTTTTCTACAAGCCAGCTATTCCAAATCCTGTAGAGTATTTTGGTTTTGACTTGGAGAAAGGTCCAGCCCAGCTGGCTCACTATAATACCGAAGGAATCCTCTGCCCTGACTGCCAAGGAATCCTCAAATATGAGCATAATACCTATGCAAACTTGGGTGCCTATATCTGTGAAGGCTGCGGATGTAAACGTCCTGATCTCGACTATCGTTTGACAGAACTGGTTGAGTTGACCAACAATCGCTCTCGCTTTGTCATTGACGGACAAGAATACGGTATCCAAATCGGTGGACTCTACAATATCTACAACGCTCTAGCTGCTGTTGCTATCGCCCGTTTTCTTGGTGCAGATTCGCAACTAATCAAGCAAGGATTTGATAAGAGCCGTGCTGTCTTTGGACGCCAAGAAACCTTCCATATCGGTGGCAAGGAATGTACCCTTGTCTTGATTAAAAATCCAGTCGGTGCAACTCAAGCTATCGAAATGATCAAACTAGCACCTTATCCATTTAGCCTATCTGTCCTCCTTAATGCCAATTATGCAGACGGTATTGATACCAGCTGGATCTGGGATGCGGACTTTGAACAAATCACTGACATGGACATTCCTGAAATCAACGCTGGCGGTGTTCGCCATTCTGAAATTGCACGTCGTCTCCGAGTGACAGGCTATCCAGCTGAGAAAATCACTGAAACAAGTAGTCTGGAACAAGTTCTCAAGACCATTGAGAACCAAGACTGCAAACATGCCTATATCCTAGCTACCTATACTGCTATGCTGGAATTCCGCGAACTGCTGGCTAGTCGTCAGATTGTTAGAAAGGAGATGAACTAATGGTTTATACTTCACTTTCCTCAAAAGCTGGCAATTACCCCTATCAGCTCAACATTGCACACCTCTACGGTAACCTCATGAATACCTATGGGGACAATGGAAACATCCTCATGCTCAAGTATGTGGCTGAAAAACTAGGAGCCCATGTGACAGTTGACATTGTTTCTCTCCATGATGATTTTGATGAAAATCACTACGACATTGCCTTTTTCGGTGGCGGTCAAGACTTTGAACAAAGTATTATTGCAGACGACCTTCCTGCCAAAAAAGAAAGCATTGACAACTACATCCAAAACGACGGTGTGGTTCTGGCTATCTGTGGTGGTTTCCAACTATTGGGGCAATATTATGTTGAAGCTTCAGGCAAACGCATCGAGGGGTTAGGAGTCATGGGTCACTACACGCTCAACCAGACCAATAACCGCTTTATCGGTGATATCAAGATTCACAATGAAGATTTCGATGAAACCTACTATGGTTTTGAAAATCATCAGGGCCGTACCTTCCTCTCAGATAACCAAAAACCGCTGGGACAGGTTGTCTATGGCAATGGAAACAACGAAGAAAAGGTCGGCGAAGGGGTTCATTATAAGAATGTCTTTGGTTCTTACTTCCATGGGCCTATCCTCTCTCGCAATGCCAATCTAGCTTATCGCCTAGTCACTACTGCCCTCAAGAAGAAATATGGTCAGGACATTCAACTCCCTGCTTATGAGGACATTCTCAGCCAAGAAATCGCTGAAGAATACAGCGACGTCAAAAGCAAGGCTGACTTTTCTTAAACAAAGGAAAATGATATCAAAGAACTCCGTTATCTTGTCGGAGTTTTTTTGTCTTTTCTTTTACCCTTCTCCCTTGCATTTTCTCTCTTTTTTTGCCAAAATAGAGGGGTAGAAAGAAGGTAGCATATGTCTAAATTACAACAAATCGTAGCATATCTTGAATCAGAAAAACTAGACGTCGCTGTCGTATCTGACCCCGTCACAATCAATTACCTCACTGGTTTTTACAGTGATCCCCATGAACGCCAGATGTTCCTTTTTGTCCTAGCGGATCAGGAACCTCTCCTCTTTGTCCCAGCCCTTGAGGTTGAGCGTGCAAGCAGCACCGTTTCCTTCCCAGTTGTGGGCTATGTGGATTCTGAAAATCCATGGCAAAAAATGAAACATGCTCTTCCACAACTTGACTTCAAACGTGTAGCTGTTGAGTTTGACAATCTCATCTTGACTAAATACCATGGCTTGAAATCAGTTTTTGAAACTGCTGAGTTTGAAAACCTCACTCCTCGTATCCAACGCATGCGCCTCATCAAATCAGCTGATGAAGTGCAAAAAATGATGGTTGCAGGTCTCTATGCGGACAAGGCTGTTAAGGTTGGTTTTGACAATATTTCTCTTGATAAGACTGAGACAGATATTATAGCCCAAATCGACTTTGCCATGAAGCGTGAAGGTTATGAAATGAGCTTTGATACCATGGTCTTAACTGGCGATAATGCTGCAAATCCACACGGTATTCCAGCAGCTAATAAGGTTGAAAATGACGCCCTTCTCCTCTTTGATCTGGGTGTTCTCGTCAACGGCTACGCGTCAGATATGACTCGTACAGTCGCTGTCGGCAAACCTGACCAATTCAAGAAAGACATTTATAACTTGACTCTTGAAGCCCAACAAGCTGCTCTTGACTTTATCAAGCCGGGTGTGACTGCTCATGAAGTGGACCGCGCTGCTCGCGAAGTCATTGAAAAATCTGGTTACGGAGAATACTTCAACCACCGTCTCGGTCATGGTATCGGTATGGATGTCCACGAATTCCCATCTATCATGGAAGGAAACGACTTGGTTATCGAAGAAGGTATGTGCTTCTCTGTTGAGCCCGGTGTCTATATCCCTGGCAAGGTTGGTGTCCGTATCGAAGACTGCGGTGTTGTTACCAAGGATGGCTTTGACCTCTTTACAAGCACCAGCAAAGATTTGCTTTATTTTGATTAATATTCATCTAATACTCAATGAAAATCAAAAAGCAAACTAGGAAACTAGCCGCAGGTTGCTCAAAACACTGTTTTGAGGTTGTGGATAAGACTGATGAAGTCAGCTCAAAACACTGTTTTGAGGTTGTGGATAGAACTGACGAAGTCAGTAACCATATCTACGGCAAGACGACGTTGACGCGGTTTGAAGAGATTTTCGAAGAGTATAAAATCTTCCCACAATAAAACGCATAGTATCAAGGTTTTTCAACACCTGATACTATGCGTTTTTCTTATTTGAAAGATTTTTGATTCAGCCTCTTTACTTAATCTTCTTGATACTTTGACTAAGAATAAATCCTACAATCATCCCTACCATATTTTGCATAAAATTTGGTAGGATTTCTGGTAGGGCTGCTGCCCAGCCATTCATCAAAGTTGAACCCAAGGCGTAGCCCCCTACCATGGCAATAGTTGCCAAAACGAGGCCTAACCACTGAGCTTTTCCTTTAAATCCTGCGAAAAATCCCTGTAAGCCATGGTTGACCAAGCTAAAGAACATCCACTGAGGATAGCCTGATAAGAGGTCAATCAAGAAACCTGCTAGTCCTCCTACTACAGCACCTTCACGACTACCAAAGTAGAAGGCCGTAAAGAAGACACCCGCATCTAAAAGAGTTAGAATGCCTGTCGGTGTTGGAATTTTTAAGAAATAACCTAGAACCACAGAAAGGGCGGTTAATAGGGATACAAGGGCAATTTTAGTTGTTTTGGTTTGCTTCATATTGTCTTACTCCATACTGATCTGCTTGTACAATGGCACGGTAAACGAAAGCCTTAGAGCTTTCTACTGCTGGTAAAAGTTCATCACCTTTAACCAAGTGACTGGCAATGCTGGAGGCAAAGGTACAACCTGCGCCAGCATTTTGCCCTTGGATGACAGGATTTTCTAGGACTGTAAAGGTTTGTCCGTCATAAAAGACATCCACAGCCTTGTCCTGATTAAGGCGATTGCCTCCCTTGATAATGACTGCTGGCGCTCCTAAGTCATGCAATTTCTGTGCTACAGTTTTCATGTCTTCAAGGGTTTTAATCTCTTGATCTGCTAGTAATTCTGCTTCGGGAAGATTAGGCGTAATCACACTGACATGAGGGAAAAAGCGAATCAATTCTTGACAGAGCTCACTTACAGCTACATCATGCGTTTCCTTGCAGACCAAGACAGGATCCAATACCACAGGCACTCCTGGACGTTGCTTGATAAAGTCCAATGCCTTCTCAGCCACACTGACAGTTGGTAGAAGACCAATCTTAATCCCTGCAAATTCCACATCACGCAAGCTATCTAATTCATGTTGAAAAATGATATCGTCAGTTGGAAAGACCTCAAATCCTTTTTCTGTCAAGGCTGTCAAACAGGTCACTGCTACAAAGCCATGCAAGCCGTTCAAGGTATAGGTAGCCAAATCAGCGGACAAACCGCCACCACTAAAAATATCATTTCCAGAAATTGCTAAAATACGATTATTCTTCATAACGAATCTCCTTTAAATACAAACCATTTGGTGCTGCAGTGGGACCTGCAAGTTGCCTATCCTTTTTCTCCAAAATCAGGTCAATCTGCTCCACTGGCATACGATTATTTCCGATTTTGAGCAGTGTCCCCACCATATTGCGAATCTGCTTATACAAGAAACCATTTCCTGAAAAGGTAAAGGTCAAAAATTGTCCTGTCTCATCAACCCTGAGACTAGCTTCTGTGATGGTGCGAACTTTATCCTCTACACTAGTCCCAGAGGCTGTAAAGCCAGTGAAATCATGAGTGCCTTCTAATTTTTTGACAGCCTCCTGCATCCGATCCACATCAAGCGGATAGGGAAAGTGAGTAGCATAGTGACGGCGCATGGGATTTTTAGGACGACCCCTATCCACGATAAACTCATAGGTCTTGCTATGTTTTGCATAACGGCAATGAAAATCATCCTCCACTAGCTCAATCGAAATCACATCAATATCTTCAGGGGACTGGGTGTCCAAGGCAAAGCGAAGTTTTTCCTCATCCATTTGACAGGGCAAGTCAAAATGAATCACCTGTCCCAAAGCATGAACCCCACTATCAGTCCTACCAGCACCGTGAACAGTGATTGCTTTCCCTTTATTGAGTCTCGTCAAGGTTTTTTCAATTTCTTCCTGAACACTACGCGCATGGGGCTGGCGTTGAAAACCAGCAAAGGCGTAACCGTCATAGGAAATAGTTGCTTTGTATCTTGTCATAACTTCTATTTTATCAAGAAATTAGTCTGTAGACAAGGTCCTAAAATAAATACTATCTGGGTACAAAAATCCTAAAAAGAAAAACTTAGGAACCAATCCTAAGCTCTCTTTTGAAGTAGGTACATGACAAAGATAGAGGTTACAATCAACCAAACTCCCAAAATTGTAAAGACCAGCATCCCATTGTGAGTTAGTAAGCCAATTGCACTTAGAACGAATGGTGTCGTAAAGGCTCCGAAACTACAGCCTAATACAGCAAATGAAGTGGCTTGATTGAGGAGTTTAGCTGGAATTCTTTCAGAGACAAGTTGAAAGACTGTCGTCAAGGCTACACTGTAGGCAAAACCAGCCAGAATGCTTCCTGCCACTACCACCCACAAGGATGGAGAAAGGGCAATCACGATTTGACCTAAGCCGAAGGTAATACCAGACCAGAGGAGCAGTTTCTCTTTAAAAATAGAAATCAAGAAAGAAAAACTCACCCCAGCCACAATCCCAATCAACTGCATGACACTAAGAACAAAACTAGATAACTGGGCATCTCCAAGTCCTCTTTCCACCATCAAACTTGGAATACGGATGGTAATAGCTGTATTGGTACAAACTACAACCGCCGCTTCGATAGCTAGGATAAAAATCAAGCCCTTCATTTCCCGAGTTAAGCGACTTGCTTCCTTCGTTTTTTTCTTGACTTCTTTCTTTTCTTTTCCATAAGGGACAAAGAGCAAATAAAGGGTCAGTACAAAAAATCCAGCACTATAGGCTAAGAAAGTAGCTGTCCAACCAAAGGCCAATAACTGGCCGACTGCCAAGGTAATGAGAGAAGCCCCAACGACCTCTGCAGAACCGCGTAACCCTAGCATCTGTATTCTCGTTTTTCCTTGGTAACGTTCACTGATAATAGAAATGGCCTTAGCATTGATCATTCCAACACCCAAACCAAAAAGAATCCTTGTTCCAAAGACAAAGGGATAGGCTTGATACCAGAAGGGAGCCGTTCCACTCAGTGATAAAATCAGCAATCCCAAACTAATCTGTAAGCGCTCAGGAAATATTTTTTCTAAGAAACCATTTAGCAGTAACATAATCATGATCCCAAAGGAAGGCAAGCTCGCTAAGAGCTCAATTTGTTCCTTAGGATAGCCCTGATAATAGTCAAACATAGCTGGCAGGGCACTCGAGATGGAAAAGGAGGTAATCAAAACGAGGGAGAGAGCCAAAATACTGGCCCGTTCTAAAAATTGTTTCATGAAATCTCTTTCTATATTTCTCTTAATCTTCTAATTTTTTGATAGTTATCAAACAGGCAAGAAAAGAAGAAGCCTCTTTAGTGTATAGACTCCTCCTTCTTAAACTCGAAAATGAATCCCTTGTGTCTTATACTCAATGAAAATCAAAGAGCAAACTAGGAAGCTAGCCGCAGGTTGCTCAAAACACTGTTTTGAGGTGGCAGATGAAACTGACGAAGTCAGCTCAAAACATGTTTTTGAGGTTGCGGATGAAACTGACGAAGTCAGCTCAAAACATGTTTTTGAGGTTGCGGATGAAACTG
>NZ_CAUQWY010000053.1:0-7528 GCF_963521865.1 uncultured Streptococcus sp. | reverse complement strand
TAACCAATGATAAAGTGAAAAATGGACGTGTTACCAAGGTAAAAGTCCAAATTACAGAAGTCGAAATAGAAGAAGAAACAGAGTAAACTAGAGGCTTTTGTCACCAGGTGTGACGAAGTTTTTTTCAGTTGATTTCATACTCTTCGAAAATCAAATTCAAACCGCGTTAACGTCGCCTTGCCGTACGCAAGTACAGCCTGCGGCTAGTTTCCTAGTTTGCTCTTTGATTTTCATTGAGTATCAAAAGATTGTCTCCTAAAAAGAAGTCTGTCCCAAATTTGCTCCAAAAATTTTTGTAAGTTATATGTATCCATTAGAAGAAAAAGAAAAAAGCCCTTTAACCTGGGCTTTTTGTTTAAATGGAACCTGATAAATCAAGTTATAGAAGGCGGTAGACGGATTTGAACCGACGATCAAGCTTTTGCAGAGCCGTGCCTTACCACTTGGCTATACCGCCTTAACGTTTATTATTATACCTTGAAAATCATTTTCAGTCAATAGCTTTTTCAGATTTTTTGTGTTAATAAGCCTAAATATTCTGAAAATTCGTTTACTTTTCTTGAAATCTATGATATAATTGATAACAACCTATATTTTATAAGAGGAGTAAAAAATGAAAAAAAGTCAAGTGCTTGCTGTAGCGGGAGCTACCTTATTAGTGTCAGGAGTTCTAGCTGCGTGTTCAAACACTAGTTCAAATAATGCTAAACTAGCAAAAGATTACCAATATGTTTATCAAATAGATCCAGAAACCTTGGATTATATCGTCAGCAATATCGATTCAACATCATTCATCACAACAAATGCTGTAGATGGTTTGTTGGCTAACGATAAATATGGGAATCTGGTTCCTTCTATCGCTGAATCATGGACAGTTTCAAAAGATGGTTTGACTTATACCTATAAAATTCGTAAGGATGCTAAATGGGTAACTGCAGAGGGAGAAGAATACGCTCCTGTAACTGCTAAAGACTTCGTTACTGGTTTGAAACACGCCGTAGATGGAAAATCAAAAGGACTTTCAATCGTTAGCTCTTCTATTAAGGGATTAGAAGCATATATCAAGGGTGAAACAAAAGACTTTTCAACGGTTGGTGTAAAAGCACTTGATGATCAAACTTTAGAATATACCTTGAATCAACCAGAAACTTTCTGGAATGACAAGACAACTAGCGGTGTCATGATGCCAGTTAATGAAGAGTTTTTAGCTTCAAAAGGTGAAGGGTTTGGTGCTCCAACAGATGCTAACTCTATTCTTTATAACGGTCCATTTGTCTTGAAGGCTGTAACTCCGAAATCATCTATCGAAATGGCTAAAAATGACGCTTACTGGGACAAAGAAAATGTAAAAATTGAGAATGTTAAGTTCACTTTTTGGGATGGTAAAGATCAAGATGTGATTGCTAAAGGTTTTGCTGATGGTCAATATAGCAAGGCTCGTATCTTCCCTACAAGTTCTACATATGAAAAATATGCAGCTGACTTCAAGGATAACATTTACTTTAATGAACCAGGTGCGGGTGTTGCAACTGTCAGCTTAAACTATGGTCGTACAGCTTATAACCACACAGCTAAGACAAGTGAAGCACAAAAGACTTCTACTCAAAAGGCTTTGCTAAATAAGGAGTTCCGTCAAGCCTTGAACTTTGCGGTAGATCGTAATTCTTATTCAGCTCAAACAAATGGTACAGATGGAGCTGCAGTAGCTATTCGTAATACATTTGCACCTTATGCTCTTCAAGTTGGTAAGAAAACATTTGGTGAATTGGTACAAGAAAGCTTGGCTAAGACGAATTCTTCTACTTGGGCTAAGATTTCTCTAGCTGATTCTCAAAATGGACTTTACAATGAAGAAAAAGCTAAAGAGGTCTTTGCTAAAGCTAAATCAAGTCTACAAGCTGAAGGTGTTGAATTCCCAATCCACTTGGATGCCTTGGTTATCCAAGAATCAACAGCGGTTGTAAACCGTGTTCAATCATTGAAACAATCAATTGAAAAAGTATTGGGTTCAGATAATGTCGTTGTAGACTTACAACAAATGACTCAAGCAGAAGCTTTACCAATTTCATTTAGTGCTCCAACAGCTAAAGAACAAGACTGGGATATTCATACCTTGCTAGGATGGAACCCTGACTATCAAGATCCTTCTACTTTCTTGGATCAGTTCGTCATTAAGGGAGGAAATACTCGCCTTTACCTTGGTATTGACCAAAACACTGATGCATCAGTAGTAAGCAAACTTGGTTTAGCTGACTATGGAAAATTACTTGATGACGCAAACAGCGAAAACCAAGACGTTCAAAAACGTTATGAAAAATATGCAGTAGCACAAGCTTGGTTGACTGACAATGCTTTGACAATTCCAGTAATGGCTTCTCCTAAAGAAACAGCCGTTTCATATGTTTCAAAAGTTCTACCATTTAGCTCTTCATATTCAGTAGCCGGCCTTAAAGGTGAAAATTCAGGATACTTGAAGTACACTGAAGTTGGTGAAAAAGCAATCACCAAAGAAGAGTATGAAAAAGCTCGTGAAAAATGGTTGAAAGAAAAAGCTGAATCAAATGAGAAAGCTCAAAAAGAATTGGCAAGTCATGTGAAGTAAATAATTTTCAATAGAACTTTCTCTCCATGAGGAGAAGGTTCTTTTGGGATTTTTAAAGGAAATGATATGAAAAAATATATTTTTATGCGTGTTTTGCGGTCCTTGGTTTCTATCTTCTTAGTAACAACCTTGACCTACACGATTATCTATACAATGGTTCCTCGAAAATTGATTTTCAAACAGGATACCAACTATAACAAGATTGCGACGACTGCTGATAAACGTGATAACTATGAGAATACCGTTTATGAGCGTATGGGCTATATCGAGTACTACGATACCAAAGAGTTGCAAGAAAAAGCTAGCCAGATGGATGCTTCTGTAACAGTTGAAGCTAATGACACCAACAAGGCCATCTATGAAAAATACATCAAACAAATCGGTCATGGTTGGACCTTGGGAGAATTTACTGAAAGTGGACAATTCTACGCTACTCGTGAAATCCCAATTTTTGAACGTGTTTTCAAATTCTATGCTAACTTGATTGACATTGATCATACAAATAAAATTCAAGACCC
The DNA here is from genome assembly GCF_963521865.1 of uncultured Streptococcus sp. Classification (GTDB taxonomy): domain Bacteria; phylum Bacillota; class Bacilli; order Lactobacillales; family Streptococcaceae; genus Streptococcus. The sequence goes on along the minus strand of NZ_CAUQWY010000053.1, from coordinate 4,408 downwards.
TGAAAATCCAGACTTGAAACGTTACCTTCGTTTTGAAAACGATCCAGCTATCGGATGGTCATTGGTTGGTTCAGGAACTAAACACAAATATCTCTTGTACTTCAACAGTCAGTTCCCATTCGTGCATCAAAATTTTGTGAACATTAATTTAGGTGACTCTTATCCAACCTATGCTAATAGCCCTGTTTTACAGGTTATTACTCAGGGACAAGGACAAACAAAAACATCTCAAGTTCAGTTCCCAACAGGTAAGAAAACTTCTTCTGTAAATATTTACTCAAGAACCTACAAATCACCTAGTCAGGCTGACTCTCGTGAAGTAGCTAACTATGGGAAAGATGACCCATATACTGCTACTGAAAGCAACTACCAATATCCTTCTATGATTGCTAGCTCTGCTGTCGTTGGATTGATTGGTTTGGTGATTTCTTATGCGATTGCTGTGCCACTTGGTTCAGCTATGGCTCGCTTTAAGAATACTTGGATTGATAGCTTCTCAACAGGGGCTTTGACCTTCTTGATGGCTCTTCCAACCATTGCCTTGGTTTATATCGTTCGTTTGGCTGGTTCTTCAATCGGCTTGCCAGATTCATTCCCTATCTTGGGTGCTGGAGATTGGCGTTCTTACGTTTTACCAGCAGTTATCCTTGGTTTGTTGGGTGCTCCTGGTACAGCTATTTGGATTCGTCGTTATATGATTGACTTGCAATCACAAGACTTTGTACGTTTTGCTCGTGCCAAAGGTTTGTCTGAAAAAGAAATTTCAAACAAACACATCTTTAAAAATGCCATGGTTCCGCTGGTTTCAGGAATTCCTGGTGCTGTTATCGGGGTTATCGGTGGTGCAACCCTTACTGAAACAGTCTTCGCCTTCCCAGGTATGGGTAAAATGTTGATTGACTCTGTAAAAGCATCTAATAACTCTATGGTCGTTGGTCTTGTCTTCATCTTTACATGTATTTCTATCTTCTCACTTCTTTTGGGAGATATTTGGATGACTATTATTGACCCACGTATTAAATTGACTGAGAAAGGAGGCAAATAATGTCTACAATCGATAAAGAAAAATTTCAGTTTGTAAAACGTGACGATTTTGCCTCTGAAGCCATTGATGCGCCAGCTTATTCATACTGGGGTTCAGTGTTTAGACAATTTATGAAGAAGAAATCAACTGTAGTCATGTTGGGAATATTGGTAGCTATCATTTTGATGAGTTTCATCTACCCAATGTTTTCTAAGTTTGATTTCAATGATGTCAGCAAGGTAAACGACTTTAGTGCTCGTTATATCAAGCCAAATGCTGAGCATTGGTTCGGTACTGACAGTAACGGTAAATCTCTCTTTGACGGTGTCTGGTTCGGAGCTCGTAACTCTATCCTCATTTCTGTGATTGCGACAGTGATTAACCTAGTTATCGGTGTCTTTGTCGGTGGTATTTGGGGGATTTCAAAATCAGTTGACCGTGTGATGATGGAAGTTTATAACGTTATCTCAAACATCCCATCTCTTTTGATTGTCATTGTCTTGACTTACTCAATCGGAGCTGGATTCTGGAATCTGATTTTTGCTATGAGTGTGACAACATGGATTGGGATTGCCTTCATGATCCGTGTGCAAATCTTGCGTTATCGTGATTTGGAATACAACTTGGCGTCACGTACTTTGGGAACACCAACCTTGAAGATTGTTGCCAAAAACATCATGCCACAATTGGTATCTGTTATTGTGACAACGATGACTCAAATGCTTCCAAGCTTTATCTCATACGAAGCCTTCTTGTCATTCTTCGGTCTTGGATTACCGATTACAGTGCCAAGTTTGGGTCGTTTGATTTCAGATTATTCACAAAACGTAACAACCAATGCTTACTTGTTCTGGATTCCATTGACAACTCTTGTCTTGGTATCCTTATCCCTTTTCGTAGTTGGTCAAAACTTAGCGGATGCTAGTGATCCACGTACACATAGATAGGAGTAGAAATGACAAAAGAAAAAAATGTAATTTTGACTGCTCGCGATATTGTCGTGGAATTTGACGTTCGTGACAAAGTATTGACAGCCATTCGCGGAGTTTCCCTTGAACTAGTTGAAGGAGAAGTATTAGCCTTGGTAGGTGAGTCAGGATCAGGTAAATCTGTTTTGACAAAGACTTTCACAGGTATGCTTGAAGAAAATGGTCGCATTGCTCAAGGTAGCATTGACTATCGTGGTCAGGATTTGACAGCCTTGTCTTCTCACAAGGATTGGGAACAAATTCGTGGTGCTAAAATTGCGACTATCTTCCAGGATCCAATGACTAGTTTGGACCCAATTAAAACAATTGGTAGTCAGATTACAGAAGTTATTGTAAAACACCAAGGAAAAACAGCTAAGGAAGCAAAAGAATTGGCCATTGACTACATGAATAAGGTTGGGATTCCAGATGCAGATAGACGTTTTGATGAATACCCATTCCAATATTCTGGAGGAATGCGTCAACGTATCGTTATTGCGATTGCCCTTGCCTGCCGACCTGATGTCTTGATCTGTGATGAGCCAACGACTGCCTTGGATGTAACTATTCAAGCTCAGATTATTGATTTGCTCAAATCATTACAAAACGAGTACCATTTCACAACAATCTTTATCACCCACGACCTTGGTGTGGTAGCAAGTATTGCGGATAAGGTAGCGGTTATGTATGCTGGAGAAATCGTTGAGTATGGAACTGTTGAGGAAGTCTTCTATGACCCTCGCCATCCATATACATGGAGTCTCTTGTCTAGCTTGCCTCAGCTTGCTGATGATAAAGGAGATCTTTACTCAATTCCAGGAACACCTCCGTCGCTTTATACTGACCTGAAAGGGGATGCTTTTGCCTTGCGTTCAGACTACGCAATGCAAATTGACTTCGAACAAAAAGCTCCTCAATTCTCAGTATCAGAGACGCATTGGGCTAAAACTTGGCTTCTTCATGAGGATGCTCCAAAAGTAGAAAAACCAGCTGTGATTGCAAATCTCCACGATAAGATCCGTGATAAAATGGGATTTGCCCATCTGGCAGACTAGGAGGAAGGAAATGTCTGAAAAATTAGTAGAAATCAAAGATTTAGAAATTTCCTTCGGTGAAGGAAGTAAGAAGTTTGTTGCGGTTAAAAATGCCAACTTCTTTATCAACAAGGGAGAAACGTTCTCGCTTGTAGGTGAGTCAGGTAGTGGGAAAACAACTATTGGTCGTGCGATAATCGGTCTCAATGATACAAGTAATGGAGATATCATTTTTGAAGGTCAAAAGATTAATGGTAAGAAATCGCGTGAACAAGCTGCGGAATTGATTCGTCGAATCCAGATGATTTTCCAAGACCCTGCGGCAAGTTTGAATGAACGTGCGACTGTTGATTATATTATTTCTGAAGGTCTTTACAATCATCATCTATTCAAAGATGAAGAAGAACGTAAAGAGAAAGTTAAAAATATTATCCGTGAAGTAGGTCTTCTTGCTGAGCACTTGACTCGCTACCCTCATGAATTCTCAGGTGGTCAACGTCAACGTATCGGTATTGCCCGTGCCTTGGTCATGCAACCAGATTTTGTTATTGCGGATGAGCCCATTTCAGCCTTGGACGTTTCTGTTCGTGCCCAAGTCTTGAACTTGCTCAAAAAATTCCAAAAAGAACTTGGTTTGACCTATCTCTTCATCGCCCATGACTTGTCGGTTGTTCGCTTTATTTCAGATCGTATCGCAGTTATTTATAAGGGTGTTATTGTAGAGGTTGCAGAAACAGAAGAATTGTTTAACAATCCAATTCATCCATATACTCAGGCCTTGCTTTCAGCGGTACCAATCCCAGATCCAATCTTGGAACGCAAAAAGGTCTTGAAGGTTTACGACCCAAGTCAACACGACTATGAGACTGATAAGCCATCCATGGTAGAAATCCGTCCAGGTCACTATGTTTGGGCTAACCAAGCCGAATTGGCGCGTTACCAACAAGGGTTAAACTAATAATGGTTTTATAATTTCCATGTCAATTTTTATGGAAATTATAAACCTTTTTTATATCCTTAAAAGAGATAGGTTTAAAAATTTTAAAATGATAAAAACGCATAATATCAGATGTAGGTAAGCTTGATATTATGCGTTTTTATTATGTAAAGTTTTGATAAATTTCTCCTAATACTCTTTGATTTTCATTGGGTATAAGCTTGAGTTTTTCTATAGCTTCAAACTTATGGATAGAGAATTTTAGAAATTGAGTATGTTAGATTAGTGAAGTGAATATCAAATTCTAATAAGTTACGATCAATTGCTTATAATCACCTTATTTGATAATCTGTATCTGTTTTCAACTATTATACAATTGTTTATCCTATATTTTTATTTAAAATTGACCAATAACAACTGTACTAGTTTTCTCTAAGGAAATTGA
>NZ_CAUQWY010000052.1:0-7999 GCF_963521865.1 uncultured Streptococcus sp. | reverse complement strand
CTGCTTTGACTTTTGGTGTTTGTCCGTCTACTCCATTTTTAACGATTGTTGTAAGGGCTGGGCGACCTTCTGGTTGAGTGATAGTGATGGTGTGTGTGCCATCATGGTTGTCTGTCACTGTTACTTCTGGTGTGAAGCCATCACGACCATTTTCTCCCTTGTCACCTTTAGGACCTTTAATGTTGCCTGCTTGTTCCCAGGCATTGTTCTTCTTAACGAAGACATCTCCTGTGGCAGTATTTACGAAGCTGTCTCCATCTTTGCCGTCTCTTGGTGTTGGATCTACTTTTCCGTTTAATACTTCTTTACCATCACGTCCTGCTTGTCCAACTGCTCCGTCTTGACCGTCTTTAACGATGGATGTTTGAACGAGCGTATCTGTGCCTTCTGTGTAGTTTCCATCGCCATCTTTGTCAATGTAGAAGGTTAGAGTAGTTTGTTTCTTGGCTTCATCACGTTCTGCTTTGACTTTTGGTGTTTGGCCGTCTACTCCGTTTTTAACGATTGTTGTAAGAGCTGGACGTCCTTCTGGTTGCGTAACTGTAATCGTATGACTACCATCATGGTTGTCTGTCACTGTTACTTCTGGTGTGAAGCCATCACGACCATTTTCTCCCTTGTCACCTTTAGGACCCTTGATGTTGCCTGCTTGTTCCCATGCATTGTTCTTCTTAACGAAGACATCTCCTGTGGCAGTATTAACGAAGCTGTCTCCATCTTTTCCGTCTCTTGGTTGTGGATCTACTTTTCCGTTTAATACTTCTTTACCATCACGTCCTGCTTGACCTGCTGCTCCGTCTTGGCCGTCTTTAACGATGGATGTTTGAACGAGCGTATCTGTGCCTTCTGTATAGTTTCCATCGCCATCTTTGTCAATGTAGAAGGTTAGAGTAGTTTGTTTTTTAGCTTCATCACGTTCTGCTTTGACTTTTGGTGTTTGTCCGTCTACTCCATTTTTAACGATTGTTGTAAGAGCTGGACGACCTTCTGGTTGTGTAACTGTAATCGTATGACTACCATCATGGTTGTCTGTCACTGTTACTTCTGGTGTGAAGCCATCACGACCATTTTCTCCCTTGTCACCTTTAGGACCCTTGATGTTGCCTGCTTGTTCCCATGCATTGTTCTTCTTAACGAAGACATCTCCTGTGGCAGTATTAACGAAGCTGTCTCCATCTTTTCCGTCTCTTGGTTGTGGATCTACTTTTCCGTTTAATACTTCTTTACCATCACGTCCTGCTTGACCTGCTGCTCCGTCTTGACCGTCTTTAACGATGGATGTTTGAACGAGCGTGTCAGTTCCTTCTGTGTAATTACCATCGCCATCTTTATCGATGTAGAAGGTTAGAGTAGTTTGTTTCTTGGCTTCATCACGTTCTGCTTTGACTTTTGGTGTTTGGCCGTCTACTCCGTTTTTAACGATTGTTGTAAGAGCTGGACGTCCTTCTGGTTGCGTAACTGTAATCGTATGACTACCATCATGGTTGTCTGTCACTGTTACTTCTGGTGTGAAGCCGTCTTTTCCGTTCTCACCCTTGTCACCTTTTTGACCCTTGATGTTGCCTGCTTGTTCCCATGCATTGTTCTTCTTAACGAAGACATCTCCTGTGGCAGTATTAACGAAGCTGTCTCCATCTTTTCCGTCTCTTGGTGTTGGATCTACTTTTCCGTTTAATACTTCTTTACCATCACGTCCTGCTTGTCCAACTGCTCCGTCTTGACCGTCTTTAACGATGGATGTTTGAACGAGCGTATCTGTGCCTTCTGTGTAGTTTCCATCGCCATCTTTGTCAATGTAGAAGGTTAGAGTAGTTTGTTTCTTGGCTTCATCACGTTCTGCTTTGACTTTTGGTGTTTGGCCGTCTACTCCGTTTTTAACGATTGTTGTAAGAGCTGGACGACCTTCTGGTTGAGTGATAGTGATGGTGTGTGTGCCATCATGGTTGTCTGTCACTGTTACTTCTGGTGTGAAGCCATCACGACCATTTTCTCCCTTGTCACCTTTAGGACCTGGTAATCCTTGAGGTCCTCTGATGTTGCCAATTTGGTTCCAGTTTCTGCCTTCTTTTTTGTAAACATCTCCTGTAGTAGCATCGATATAAGTATCACCATCTTTACCATCATTTGCTGTTGGTGCTTTAGGTCCACTTAATAATTCAGCACCATTACGACCATCTGTACCGGAAGCTCCATCTGCACCATTACGTCCATTTGTACCATTCAAGATATCACTTGTACCAATTAATTCATCCACACCTGGATCGTATTTACCGTTACCATTGTTATCATAGTATGCTGTAATACGAGTACCCTCTACTGGTTGTGGTGCTGGTGCTGTAGATGGGGCGTCTGCTAATGCTCTTCTTACTCTTCCGCTTCTTTGATTATTCAATCTTACTGCTGCTTCTGCTAAGGCATTTAAGTCAATAGTTGGTGTACGTCCATCTTTTCCGTCTTTTACATTAACAGTTACAGGTTCTTCACCAGGAATAGTAAATGTAATATCAGTACTACGGCCGTCTGCTCCACGAGCAGTTGTGATTTTTGGAGTTTTTCCGTCACGCCCCGCTGCTCCTGTTTCACCACGGTCTCCACGTTCACCTTTGACACCATCTGCAATAACGACTTCTTTTAGTTTTGTATCGCCTGCATCGAATTCGTTGTTTCCATTTTTATCGTAATAAAAGATAACAGTTGTTGTTTTATCAGCTTCATTTCTACGCGTTGATACTAAAGGACTAAATCCATCAAGCCCATTTTTTACTACTGTATTTGTAATGCCGCCTTTCCCATCATTAATTGTAATTGTATGTGTTCCATCTTGACCATTTGTAACTGTTACTGTTGGTGTTATTCCATCAGCCCCTTTTGGCCCTGTTGTCCCCGCTGGTCCCACTGGTCCTGCTGGTCCTTGTTGTCCATCACGGATTATCGTTGTTTCATCTCTACCATCAGGATTATGTACTGTTAATGTATGTGTTCCGTTTTGTCCATCAGTTATAGTCACCGTTGGAGTTTTTCCACCAGCTCCTTTTTGTCCATCCTCTACAAATGTTGTTTGAGATTGTCCTCCTACTGGAGTTATTGTTACTAATACTCCATTTTTTCCATTTTGTACACTTCTTGTTGCTGTAATTGTTGGTGACTGCCCATTAGTTCCATCCCTACCATCTGTAATAGTTGCTAGTGGACGATTTAGATTTAATGGTTGACCTGGTCTCGCTGGATTTTCTTCATAAATTTTCGTTTCATTACCGTTTTTAACTGCTATTAATGATTTACCATCTCGACCTGCTGCTCCTTGTTGTCCTGTTGCTCCCGCTGGCCCTGCTGGTCCTCTTTGTCCTGTTGCTCCTGCTGGTCCCGCTGGCCCTCTTTGTCCGTCATTAATATTTGTATTTAATATTAATTCATCTTTTTCAGCATTATAGTTACCATCACCATCTTTATCTAAATAAAATGTAATATGATTAGTGTCTCCAACTTTATTTTGAACTGCAGCTATTTTGCCAATACCATATTTCATTATACGTGGTTTAGCCACTTTTACTGTAGTAGGATTTCCTACAGGAAGGCCTAAAACATACTGATTTCCTAATTTATGAAGCCTATATGCTTGAGATTTTTCACCCTCTTCTCCATCAGAAACTAACTCTGTAGCCCCTTCTGCTAATTTAGTAGTCGGTATATAAAGAGTTTGAAAATCAACTTTTGTTGTAAAACTTGCTGTTGAAGGATTAGTAGGGGTAGGGTTTGCATCCAGATATAATGGCTCTGTTTCATAGTAATAGTTAGAATTACTATATGGATCATTACTAGTCGCAGCTCCTCCAGCACCTTGGTCTACATTAAATGCTACTGGACGTAAACGAAGAGATAGATCTCCACTAGGATTTGTTATGGGTAAACTAAATCTAATCGTTTGCTCCGTATTTGTTTCTGATGCAGAATCCAAAGTATATCCTGAATGAGAAACAAAGTTAACTCTTTTACCAATACGTTTAGTTTGAGTTCCATATCTAGTTGAAATAGATGCAGAGCTGGGTTCACCATATCCAGCCCCCTTATCTAAGATAAAATTATTATTAACAAATTCTCCTGGTGAAGAATACTTAATTGTAAAATCTACTCTATTTACATAACGTACCGTAGTCACATCAAAATGAATTTCACCATTTCTTGAATGTCCTATACCACGAAAACTATGTGATCCTTGCGAAATGTTTGAAAAAGTAATTGCATTTCCTGGATTTAAGATAGGTCTATTCTCAGGACCACCCGCTCTAAAACTACTTCCAGCAGCTCTAAAACCACTATGCCCCTTCTCCAAGTCTTCCTTACGGATAGCTGGATTTTGGCGAGCATCAGAAAGGCTTAAACCTGGTTTCAATATTTCGTTGCTAGATTTTAGAGATGAAGTTGCTTCTACTTTAGCAGGTGTACTAGTTGGTGAAATCACATTACCAGTAGCAGAGCGATCAGTCCTTGTTGTAGTTGCTTTATCCTCTTCTTTTGCTTCAGCTGTATCGTCTTGCTTCACTAGAGGAGTATCAGTTACAGTTCCTCTATCAGAACTAGAACGAACCTCTAAACCAATGATAGCAGATCGAATAGCTGACTCAGATTTTGCTACTTCAGATTCAGTTGCACCTGCTTTTCCTATCAAGCTTTGACCTGCTTGGATACTTGCCTGCAAATTATTTACACTAGCTTCTGTATAGAGTTTGTCATCTAGTTTTCTTGCACGTGAAAGAGCAGTCAGTAATTTTGATTTATCAACCGCACTTTGATGAGAAACTTCCTCTTTTTCCACATTAGATTCTTCAACCTTTTCTACAGCTGCCTTAACAGCTTCAGATTTAGCTGGAGTCACCTCTACTGGATTAGCAACAGTTGGAGCTGCGTAGGTAGTTTCTTTCTTAGCTGTAGAAACTTCTACTGGTTTAGTAGCTTCTGCTATCTTATCAACAGAAACACTGTTAGTAACTTCTGCATAATGTTCATTTGCTTGTACTGTTTGGGCCTTGGCTCCTGCTCCTAGGACTAAGGCTGTTCCGAGCAGTACACTAGCTGCTCCAAAGTGATACTTACGAATAGAAAAACGTTGTTGCATTTTATACCAATCAAATGATTTTCTCTGTGCCTGTTTCATATTCTTTACCTCAATATAATTTTATACTATACAATTTACATCTATTTTTTATATAATTCAATATAGTTTTACAAATTAATATATAGTATTTTTTCCCTCAAGATTCATTTAAATTGTTCTAATCAAAGTGAATTTACTGACAAAAAAATGATTCTCATATTTTGGTACAAATGGTACAGAAAAATAATATAGAGGTAAAAATGTAATCTCAAAATCATTACAAATATTCCATTAACATTTAATTACCTTCCTATATTCGATTCATAAATATTGTTTTAAGATCAAATCGGATTATTCTTCATCTTAACAATATCAACATTAGCATTTTTATTATAGACTATGATATAATGAGCTTAGGAGGATAGAACCCTATGAGATCTCTATTATCTACAAAGGAACAACGACAATTACGACTACTTGAAATACTCATTCAGAAACGAGATTGGATACGTCTAAACGAGTTAGCACAAACTTTAGAATGCACCGAGCGTATCCTGAAAAATGACTTAAACGAACTACGAACAGCATTCCCAAGCTTCAAAATTCAATCTTCTATCAATGGCATTATGCTAAATCTAGATACAGCGGCAAGTATAGAAGATATTTATATTTATTTCCTCAGTCATTCCCAATCTTTTCAGTTATTAGAATATATGTTTTTTAACGAAGGATTGCCTATTTACCGAACTGTAGAAAAACTGCATTCTAGTAATGCCAATCTTTATCGTTTAGGAAATCGAATCACCACCATTCTCTCGAAACAATTCCAAATTGAACTGTCTTTTACTCCAACATCCCTGAATGGAAATGAAATCGATATTCGCTATTTTTATGCCCAATACTTTTCAGAGCGGTATTATTTTCTAGACTGGCCTTTCCCAGATATTTCTGAAAAAGTCATAACAGAGTTCGCTGACTACTTCTATAAATCCACAAATTACCCAATGCGATTTGCAATCTATAGAATGTATAAGCTGATGCTCGCAATTAGTATTCATCGAGTAAAAAATGGACATTTCATTGATTTGCCGAATCATTTTTACCAAGACTACTATCCTGTTTTAATGAATTTACCAGATTTTGAGGACAAGCTTGCATACTTCTCTCAACAATTTGGACTGGAAATGACTCCAGATATTGTGGCCCAAATTTTCATTTCCTTTCTTCAAAATGATATTTTTCTAGATCCACAGCAATTCTTTGATTCTTTAAATAAAAATGATGAATCTCGCTATTCTTATCAATTATTAAGCCAAATTTTGGAACGATTATCTAAAGCATTTAATATTAAATTTGCTAATCATGATGAACTCATTTGGCACCTACATAATACGGCTTATTTTGAAAGACAGGAAACCTTTTCAACACCACTCTTATTTGAGCAAAAGGGAATTACACTAGAAAAGTTCAAGGTCTATTTCCCAGACTTTATGGAAAGTGCAAGACAAGAATTAGCCGCCTATCGGCAAGCAATTGGGCAACATGATTATCCTGAACAATTAGAGCACTTGATTTACACCATCTTCACCCATGCAGAAAATATCACTACTCAATTATTAGCCAATCGACCGCCTATCAAGGTTTTGATTATCAGTAACTTTGACCACGCCCTATCCCTCACCTTAATGGATATGCTTTCCTATTACTGTAATAATCGCTTTACCTTCGATATTTGGGATCAATTGGAAACAAGTCCTGAAATTTTAAATCAGACAGATTATGACATCATCGTGTCTAATTTCTATATTCCTGGCATCACTAAAAAGTTTATTTGCCGAAATCACCTTTCAATCATGGATTTGGTTAATCATCTCAATACCTTATCAAATGAGATTCATTTGTCCAATACTTTATAAGCTAAAAAAGTCAGCATGCTCCTGCTGACTTTTTCTCTTATCTAATTTCTATACTTTCTTTACAAAAACCAATTCCTGTTGCTGGGACAGGTCTTCTCGGTAGTTAAATCCTGCAAAGCTTAAGCGACGAGCTTCCTCAACCGTCTGTACTTGATTTTCTATCAGGGCTGTCAGGAAAGCGCCACGCGCTTTCTTGGAGATAGTTGAGTGAATCTTCAGCTGACCACCTCTATCCTCCATGAATTTGAAGGTCACCATTTTTTCTCTGATTTCCTTAGAAAATACAGTCTCAAACTCGGACGACAAGAGGGAGAAAATTAGGTCTTCACCATTCATAGCTTCATCATAGGCTGCCTTCCAATGGCTCTTCAAAGTTTTACCAGTGACTTTTAACTTCATCAAAAAGTCCAAACGGTGAGGGGCCATGGGTGACAAGGCTGGAACGACACCGTACAAAGCCGAGGTAATAAAGACATGATTTTCAAGATAATCTTGTTCCGCCTCGGTCAGTTTGTCTCTCTTGATGTGACGATACATAAGCCCATCAAAAAGTTTCAAGGCTGGATAGTGTTGAGCAGTTTGTGTTTTCAAAGCTTGGATATGTTGAAATTCTTCCGCTGCCTTCTCAGCTGAAACCTTGTAAAAACTCTCCAATTGACTAGCAGAATAGAGGGCCAAGGCATCAAGCACAGCCTGACTTTCTGGTCTTAAAGGAGTTGCTGCGATACTTGGCAAGTCTGTGTTCATTTCTTTTGCTGTTGGGATTAAAATTTTCATATTGATAGTGTAGCATATTTTTTAGCCACAACCAAGAAATTCATCTGAAAAGAGACTGGGGAAAAAAGAGTCCACTGAAAAAGTAAGCCTCTTACTTTTAATGAAATGAAAACCGAGAAATCACTCATCAATTTGAGCGAGTTCCTCGGTTATTTTGTATTTATTAAGGTCATAATTCGTTTCATATTGACCACGAAGATGCTTGTGGCTGCCT
>NZ_CAUQWY010000051.1:0-8166 GCF_963521865.1 uncultured Streptococcus sp. | reverse complement strand
GTTGTATCAGTGAGGAGCATGCAGAGACGGTCGATACCGATTCCCAAACCACCTGTTGGTGGCATACCATATTCAAGGGCTTCGATGTAGTCGTAGTCGATGCCTGTCGCTTCATCGTCACCAAGTTCTTTGGCTTTGGCTTGGGCTTCAAAACGGCTAAGTTGATCGATTGGGTCGTTGAGCTCAGTAAAGGCATTACCGTATTCCTTGGTCATGATGAAGAGCTCGAAACGGTCAGTAAAACGTTCGTCTTCAGGATTTTTCTTAGCAAGTGGAGATACAGCTACTGGATGTCCATAGACAAAGGTTGGCTGAATCAAGGTTTCTTCAACAAACTCTTCAAAGAAGGCATTGATAATGTGACCAACTTCAGTGTAGTGTTTCTCAACTGGAACTTTCTTCTCAGCAGCGATAGCTTTAGCTTCTTCCAAGGTCATGTCTTGCCAGAAATCGACACCAGTAATTTCTTTGATAGCATCCACCATGTGAACACGTTTAAATGGTTCGTTGATTTTGATTTCAGTACCTTGATAGTTGACTGGACCATCACCTTTGACTGATTTAGCAGCGTGTTGGATAATGCCTTCAGTCAAGTCCATGATGTCTTGGAAGTCTGCATAAGCTTGGTAGACTTCGATAGAAGTGAACTCAGGGTTATGAGTAGCGTCCATTCCTTCGTTACGGAAGATACGGCCGATTTCATAGACACGCTCCATACCACCCACGATAAGGCGTTTCAAGTGAAGCTCAGTCGCGATACGAAGTACCATGTCAATGTTTTGGGCATTGTGGTGGGTAATAAATGGACGGGCAGCAGCACCACCAGCCTCGTTGTGAAGAACAGGTGTTTCCACTTCAAGGAAACCTTTTTGATCAAGGTAACGACGGATTTCAGAAATGATTTTTGAACGAGTGACAAAACGCTCAAAGCTTTCACGGTTAGAAATCAAGTCAAGGTAACGTTTACGGTAAATGGTTTCAACGTCTGTCAAACCGTGGAATTTCTCTGGAAGAGGACGAAGAGCCTTAGACAAGTGTGTGATGTGAGTAGCCTTGATAGAGAGTTCTCCCATATCTGTACGCATCACTTCGCCTTCGACACCAAGGAAGTCACCGAGGTCTGCTTTTTTGAAGATTTCGTAGTTTTCTTCACCGACAGCATCCTTACGAACGTAGATCTGGATTTGACCTTCGCGGTCTTGAAGGTGGGCAAATCCTACTTTACCTTTACCACGTTTGGTTACCAAGCGTCCTGCGATAGTAGCTGTTTCGTTTTTATCATGTAATTGTTCTTTATCGAGGTCAGCAAATTTATCTTTTAATTCTTGTGAATTTGCAGTGCGTTCAAAGCGTTTTCCGAAAGGATCGATTCCTTGTTCACGGAGCGCAGCCATTTTTTCACGGCGAACGATCTGCTGGTCATTTAGTTCTTCCATATGTTCTGTTGACATGGGATCCTCCTAGTTTTACTCAAAATTGAATACGATGAGTCATTTTTTGCGATACTCCCATTTTATCATAAATAAGCAAGAAATTCACGGATAATCTTTCAAAACTAAAAAGAACTTGACGCTAAAATCAAGTTCTGTTATTGATAGGAAGTATCATTCCAAGTATCGAGAGTAAATGTTTCAAAATCATGGGTTTCTAGAATTGTTAGGCTGGCATTTGCTAGACCGCCATCTTTACGAAGAAGAGGCTCTTTATAACTTAGAAGAGTACGAAGACTGGCAGTAAGATTAGCACCGTGGCCGACAATTAGAATACGCTCAGCCGAACTATCTTTTAATGATTTGATAAATTGGATGGTCCGTTGCGTGGTGCTATAGAGGGATTCGGCTCCAAACATTTGAGTGTCAAACTTGGCAAGATTAGATCGGAAAGCTTTGATTTGTTGTGGGTAAATAGCTTCCAAGGTTGCGATTTTTAAACCTTCTAACTTCCCCAGCTGCCATTCACGGAGATTAGGAACACTTTCTAAAGGACAGGGGGTCTGGAGTTGACTTTGGATAATTTCAGCAGATTTGATCGCTCGAGGTAAATCACTTGAATAAATCTGTTCAAAAGGAACATCCTTGAGATATTGGCCAAGTTGTTTTAAGGTTTCAATGGATTCAGGAAGAAGGGGAGAATCTCCACTAGCACCTTGAAAGCGTCCTTCTTGGTTCCAGAGGGTACGACCGTGGCGGACAAAGTAGAGTTTCATTCTTGGATGCCCTCCAAGATATCTGCAAAGTCAGCTTTTACAAAGCTAGCTAAGTCTTGGGGAGCCACGATAATGCTGTGACCAACCTCGCCTGCAGAGACAATCATTTGATCCAAGTCTAGAGCGATTTTATCGATAAAAATGGGATAATTGTGTTTCTGACGAATTCCGACGGGATTATTGGCTCCATGAATATAACCAGTTGTTTTTTCCAAGTCCTTTTGTGGAATCATGCTCACTTTTTTATTGCCAGAAATTTTGGCTAGTTTCTTTTCAGACAAGTGTTGAGTGATAGGGACTATTCCGATAATCGGTCCTGTCTTATCTCCCAAAAGAGCCAAGGTTTTGAAAATCTGATCTCGTTCATAACCTTGAGGAAGTTCTCCTTCAAGGGCATTGAGTTGAATCCCCTGATGTGAGATACCTGCTTTAGATAGGATTTGTTCTACCAATGTTTTTTTGATTTTAACTTTTTTTGCCATTATTTATACTTGTCCTCCAATTGGCTCATCCAAATACCAAGCCAGATTCCCAGTGCAAAGAAGAAGGCGATGATGACATAACCGACAAGTGAAAGACCTGTGTATTGGATACTTTCAGCGTTTCCTGCATTTGGAATCAAGATCAAAAGAGTACTTGATAGGACGATTCCGATGATGAAATGATAGACGCGTGAGTGGTAGTTGTTTAAGGCATAATCCATCAATTTTGAAAAAATGATGAGAGTTGCAACTGCTCCGATTCCAATCGGGAAGAAGGTTCCCAAGAGATCAAAGGTTTTAAAACCAGTCAACATAGGAGCATAGAGGCCCAAAATCAAAAGTAGATTTGATGGACTGAGGCCAGGAACTAATACGCCAAGAGCCAGTAGTGCACCTGCTAGGACGAAATTAAGAAAGCTGGCGCTCAAGGTTCCAACAACAAAATTTAAGGCATAGAGTCCTAATCCAGAAATGATAAAGGTTGCCCAGAACCAAACTAAATCAATCTTGTCTCGGTCAGATTCTCGAGTTGATTCTTTGAGGAGGCTAGGAACTGTACCAATGATGGCACCCGCAAAGCTCCATAGGACAAAGACCTGATAATTTTCAAGCAGGTATTCAATCGGGTAGGAAAATAAGCCGATTCCTAGAAGCATACCGATGGCAACTGGAATAAAGTACAAAACATTTTCTTTAAAGTCTTTAAAGGGATGGGCCAGAAAGCCAATCATCCGTTCATAAATTCCTAAGATTGCTGCTAGAACCCCTCCAGAAATTCCTGGTAGAATAAATCCAAGAGCAATGACAATCCCTTTAACAATGCGCGCTAACCATGAGAGCATATATTTCCTCCAACTATTTCTATTTCAAAAAATCCTTACTATATTGTATCACAATCTATAATAAAAAGAAAAAGCAAATGCTAAACAAATGCTTTTAAGGTTTTAAAAAGATTTTTCTAAAGGTTTCTTCTTTATTTTTTAGGGAAGAGATGACGTTGATATCCAAATCGTGATCAAAGCCAGCAATTTTTCCTTTAGATGTGTACTGGTGAATGTCGTAATCTAAATCAGTCTTAGGAGTTGCCTCGTAAAATCCTGAGTCAGAACCATAGGAAGGAATCCAAACAGAGGTAAACTTATCTGTATCAATACTGTGTTCTTCCATGAAGTAGACCCCAACGTAGATTCCGATATTTTTAGCACCTAGAGATTCTAGTTTTGCCCGAAAGGCTTCAACACCTTCGTTCATATTGGACATGGTTTTGTCTTCCACGTCTAGCCAATAGTAACTAGGAGTGTATGGTGAAGAGGCGTTATAAAATACTTCGGCAGCCTTTTCCATTTCTTGGACACTTTTTCCAGCTACAAAGGCATAGACCCCAACGGGTACATTTCGTTTTTGAAACTCGGTAATATGGGTCTTAAAGGCCTTATCTATCCCATTGACAAAGGAAGCATCGTTTTCTTTTGAAGATTGAGCGCCACTATGGACGCGAACGATAGCTCCAGAAATATTTTGGGAGAGAGTATCGTAATTAATTTCCTCAGGACGTTGCCAACCAGAAACATCAATTACTGGTTTATTTATATTATGTAGTGCTTGTGTCTGTACTTGGGCGATATTGGATTTTGTTTTTACAGGATGATCTTCAAAACGAGGGCGATTTAGGATTAAAATGAAAATTATAATCCCAAAAAAAACAAATAAAATAAGCGGATTAATTTTCTTTCTCATATCTCATAATTTTACCTTAAAAATGAAAAAAAATCAAAAAAAACACTCAAAAAATGGGTTAAGAAAGGACTTTAGAGCATTTTTTCATTCAAGGGCGCGGAATGATTTGAAATATGGTATAATAAAAGGGAATTTCTAGAGAAAAGAGAAGATTATGTCAAATTATGCCATTATTTTAGCAGCGGGTAAAGGGACTCGCATGAAATCTGATTTGCCAAAAGTGTTGCACAAGGTTGCGGGTATTTCAATGCTGGAACATGTTTTCCGTAGTGTGGGAGCTATCCAACCTGAAAAGACAGTAACAGTTGTCGGACACAAGGCAGAATTGGTTGAAGAGGTCTTGGCTGGACAGACAGAATTTGTGACTCAATCTGAACAGTTAGGAACTGGTCATGCGGTTATGATGACAGAGCCTATCTTAGAAGGTTTGTCAGGTCACACCTTGGTCATTGCAGGAGATACTCCTTTAATCACTGGTGAAAGCCTGAAAAACTTGATTGATTTCCACATCAATCATAAAAATGTGGCCACTATCTTGACTGCTGAAACAGATAATCCTTTTGGCTATGGACGAATTGTTCGTAATGACAATGCTGAGGTTCTTCGCATTGTTGAGCAGAAGGATGCTACAGATTTTGAAAAGCAAATCAAGGAAATCAATACTGGAACTTACGTCTTTGATAACGAGCGTTTGTTTGAAGCTTTGAAAAATATCAATACCAATAACGCTCAAGGCGAATACTATATTACAGATGTCATTGGTATTTTCCGTGAAGCTGGTGAAAAAGTTGGCGCTTATACTTTGAAAGATTTTGATGAAAGTCTTGGGGTAAATGACCGTGTGGCACTTGCGACTGCTGAGTCGGTTATGCGTCGTCGCATCAATCATCAGCACATGGTCAATGGGGTCAGTTTTGTCAATCCAGAAGCGGCTTATATCGATATTGATGTTGAGATTGCTCCTGAAGTTCAAATCGAAGCCAATGTTACCTTGAAGGGGCAAACGAAAATTGGTGCTGAGACTGTTTTGACAAGCGGTACTTATGTAGTGGACAGCCTTATTGGAGCAGGAGCTGTTATTACCAACTCTATGATTGAGGAAAGCAGTGTTGCAGACGGTGTAACTGTTGGGCCTTATGCCCACATTCGTCCAGGCTCAAGTCTGGGTGCCCAAGTCCATATTGGAAACTTTGTTGAGGTTAAAGGTTCTTCTATCGGCGAGAATACTAAGGCTGGTCATTTGACTTATATCGGAAACTGTGAAGTGGGTAGCAAGGTTAATTTTGGTGCTGGAACCATTACAGTCAACTATGACGGCAAAAACAAATACAAGACAGTCATCGGTAACAATGTCTTTGTTGGTTCAAATTCAACCATTATTGCGCCAGTAGAACTTGGTGACAATTCCCTAGTTGGAGCTGGTTCAACTATTACCAAAGACGTGCCAGCAGATGCGATTGCTATTGGTCGTGGACGTCAGGTTAATAAAGACGAATATGCAACTCGCCTTCCTCATCATCCTAATAATCAGTAGGAGCCTATCATGGAATTTGAAGAAAAAACGCTTAGTCGAAAAGAAATCTATCAAGGACCAATATTTAAACTGGTCCAAGATCAGGTTGAATTACCAGAAGGCAAAGGAGTTGCCCAACGGGATTTGATTTTCCACAATGGAGCTGTCTGTGTTTTAGCAGTAACGGATGAGCAAAAACTTATCTTGGTCAAGCAGTACCGCAAAGCTATCGAGGCTGTATCTTACGAAATTCCAGCAGGAAAGTTGGAAGTAGGAGAAAATACAGACCCTGTTGCAGCAGCCCTGCGTGAATTAGAGGAAGAAACAGCCTATACAGGGAAGTTAGAACTCTTGTACGATTTTTATTCAGCCATTGGCTTTTGTAATGAAAAGTTAAAACTATACCGAGCAAGCGATTTGACAAAGGTGGAAAATCCACGGCCGCAGGATGAGGATGAAACCTTAGAAGTCCTTGAAGTGAGCTTAGAAGAAGCCAAGGAATTGATCCGATCAGGTCATATCTGTGATGCCAAGACAATTATGGCTGTTCAATACTGGGAATTGCAGAAAAAATAGAGGAGGTCAGTATGGGTAAACCTTTATTAACGGATGAAATGATTGAAAGGGCTAATAGAGGCGAAAAAATTTCAGGTCCCCCTTTGCTAGATGATGAGGAGACTAAGATTTTACCAACCTCTTCTTCCCGTTTTGGTTATGCCATTCCTAAGGATCATGGATTTAGTCAGGAAACCTTGAAGATTCAGGTCGAACCGTCTATTCATAAAAGCCGTCGCATTGAAAATACTAAGAGAAATGTCTTCAATTCTAAACTGAATAAAATCTTATTTGTAGTCATCTTTCTCTTGATTTTGCTTGTCTTAGCAATGAAACTTTTGTAATAGAAAAGGAATTGAAATGAAAATAGGAATTATTGCGGCTATGCCAGAAGAACTGGCCTATCTGGTCCAGCATTTAGACAATGCCCAGGAGCAAGTTGTTTTAGGCAATACCTATCACACAGGAACCATTGCCTCTCATGAAGTCGTTCTTGTAGAAAGTGGAATTGGTAAGGTCATGTCTGCTATGAGTGTGGCGATTTTGGCTGATCATTTCCAAGTGGATGCTTTGATTAACACGGGATCAGCTGGGGCAGTAGCAGAAGGTATTGCTGTTGGTGATGTTGTGATTGCTGACAAATTGGCTTATCATGACGTGGATGTCACAGCTTTTGGCTATGCTTATGGACAAATGGCGCAACAACCGCTTTATTTTGAATCAGATAAAACCTTTGTTGCTAAAATTCAAGAGAGTTTATCTCAATTGGATCAAAATTGGCATCTTGGTTTGATTGCTACAGGAGATAGTTTTGTTGCAGGAAATGACAAGATAGAAGCGATTAAGTCCCATTTCCCAGATGTTTTGGCTGTTGAGATGGAGGGGGCAGCTATTGCTCAGGCAGCGCATGCCCTTAATCTTCCAGTCTTAGTCATCCGAGCTATGAGTGACAATGCCAATCACGAAGCAAACATCTCTTTTGATGAGTTTATTATCGAAGCTGGACGTCGCTCTGCCCAAGTTTTATTAGCCTTTTTGAAGGCCTTAGATTAAGCGAAAATTTGACAGTTTTTCTAGCTTATGATAAGATTTAAGTAAAGAAAAGCTAGAAAACGTTTCAGAGGATATTATGAGTATTGAAATGACCGTCAGTGAGATTGCAGAGGTCTTAGGATTATCTCGCCAAGCAATCAATAACCGTGTCAAAGAATTACCAGAAGAAGACACAGATAAAAATGACAAAGGGGTAACAGTCGTTACCAGAAGTGGCTTGATTAAGCTAGAAGAAATCTATAAAAAAACGATTTTTGAAGATGAACCTGTCAGTGAAGATGTCAAGCAACGTGAACTGATGGAGATTCTGGTTGATGAGAAGAATGCAGAAATTCTTCGTCTTTATGAACAATTAAAAGCCAAGGATCGTCAGTTATCAGAAAAAGATGAGCAGATGCGTATCAAAGACCGTCAGATTGCTGAGAAAGACAAACAACTAGATCAGCAGCAACAATTGACCCTTCAAGCCATGAAGGATCAAGAAAATCTTAAGCTAGAGCTGGACCAAGCAAAAGAAGAAGTCCAATCAACTAAGAAAGGCTTTTTTGCTCGTTTATTTGGAGGATAATCAAGGAGCTGTTTAGGTTAAATGCTAACCTGATGGCTTCTTTTATTTCTAA
>NZ_CAUQWY010000050.1:0-8245 GCF_963521865.1 uncultured Streptococcus sp. | reverse complement strand
GCCCAGCTCTTTTCGCTTATTTTTTAATCTTGTTGCTAATAATGCATGCATGCTAACCACCACTATTTATATTCTATAAAAACATTATACTACTTTTTGAAAAAATTATATCATATTGTCTACAAGGAGTGAACAGGCTTCTCAAAATGTAAGAAAAAAGAGCCATTCAAAGCTCTTTCCCTATTTCTTAATACCAGCCGTTGTTAAGCCAGAAGTTTTTAGCGGCTGTCCATGAACCGTAACGTCCTGCAACGTAGGCATCTGCTACACGTTCTTGGTTTTCAGCTGAGTAGTCACCGTTCAAGTATGAATCTGTCAATTGGTAACGTCCGATGTAACGTCCGTTTGTAGCTGTGTAGCTACCGCCTGATTCTTTTTGAGCAATCCATTCTTTAGCTTCTGCTTCAGATCCGCTTACAGTTGCAGCTGGTGTTGAAGCTTCTGTTGATACAACAGTTTCTTCTGCTACTGCTTCGCTTGCTACTGGAGTTTCTTCCTCTACCTCTGTAGTTTCTGCCACTGTGGCTGAAACAGCTTCATCTTGAGCTGCTGGTGCTGCATAAGTAGTTGGCGCTGGTGTTGCAACAGGTGCTACAGGACCATCAATAACCAACTCTTGACCAACATAAATCAAATGAATGTTGTCGATGTGGTTGTTTTCTGCCAATTTCTCAACAGTTGTGTTGTGAGTTTCAGCGATTTCTGAAAGTGTATCACCTTCTTTAACAGTGTAAGTTGATGATTCTTGAGCAGATACAAATGATGGAACAAATACTGCAAACAAGGCAGCTACTCCTGCAAGAGTTGTTTTAATCTTTTTAGTTGTTGATTTCATATTTGAAAATTCTCCTTCTTTCTATAGTTCTATGATACCCTTTAAATGTTACTGTTTCTTGACACTTTTATGTAGAAATATTACAAAATTATTTTTTCTTTCCCTAAATAAGGTATTTTTTGTCATAAAAGATGCTTTTTTATGATATTTGTAGTGTAAAAAGGTTTTCATCCACAATTAAAGCCAAGACCTTCATTCTTTGATATAATAGAGATAAGAATTTTTATAAGGGGAAACTGATGAAATCACTTCGTTTTCAATCTGTCTTTGATATCATCGGACCAGTTATGATTGGCCCATCTAGTAGCCATACCGCTGGTGCTGTTCGTATTGGGAAGATTGTCTCTTCCATCTTTGACGATACTCCGACAGAAGTCGAATTCCAACTTTTTAACTCATTTGCCAAGACCTATCGCGGTCACGGAACAGACCTAGCCCTTGTTGCAGGTATTTTGGGCATGGATACAGATGATCCTGAAATCCCAAACAGTCTGGAGATTGCCCACAAACGCGGTATCAAGATTGTCTGGACCATTCAGAAAGACAGTAATGCCCCTCACCCTAATACCACTAAAATTACCGTCAAAAATGCTCAGAAAACCATCAGCGTAACTGGTATTTCTATCGGTGGAGGAAATATTCAGGTAACCGAACTCAATGGCTTTGCCGTCTCTCTCAATATGAATACACCGACTATCATCATCGTTCATCAAGATATTCCAGGTATGATTGCCCTCGTAACAGAGGCCCTTTCACGCTATGGTATCAATATCGCCCAAATGAATGTTACTCGTGAAAAAGCTGGTGAAAAAGCCATTATGATTATCGAAGTCGACAGTCGCAACTGTGATGAGGCTATCGAAGAAATTCGAAAAATCCCTCATCTCCACAATGTCAATTTCTTTAAATAGGAGGAAGCATGTTTTATTCTATCAAAGAATTGGTCGAGCAAGCAGATCTGGACTTTCAAGGAAATGTCTCAGAACTTATGATTACAACAGAGTTTGAATTGACAGGTCGCGAACGTGAAGAGGTTCTCCTTCTCATGGAACGCAATCTAGAAGTCATGAAAGCCTCTGTCCAACTTGGCCTCAATGAAAATAAATCTCGTAGTGGCCTGACAGGTGGAGATGCTGCCAAATTGGATCACTACATCAAAAACGGAAAAACTCTATCAGATTACACGATTCTATCAGCTGCCCGAAATGCCATCGCAGTCAATGAACACAATGCCAAAATGGGCTTGGTCTGTGCCACTCCGACCGCTGGAAGTGCTGGCTGTCTGCCTTCCGTTCTCACTGCTGCTATTGAAAAATTAGACCTCAGTCACGAGCAACAGCTGGATTTCCTCTTTGCTGCGGGTGCCTTTGGACTAGTCATCGCAAACAACGCCTCTATCTCGGGTGCTGAGGGCGGTTGCCAGGCTGAGGTTGGTTCAGCCTCTGCTATGAGCGCTGCCGCCTTGACTCTAGCTGCAGGCGGAACACCTTATCAGGCCAGCCAGGCTATTGCCTTTGTCATTAAAAACATGCTAGGCCTCATCTGTGATCCTGTTGCTGGTTTGGTTGAAGTTCCCTGCGTCAAGCGCAATGCCATGGGAGCTAGCTTTGCCTTCATCGCAGCAGACATGGCCTTGGCAGGTATCGAATCTAAAATCCCTGTGGATGAAGTTATCGATGCCATGTACCAAGTAGGAGCAAGCATGCCAACTGCCTTTCGTGAAACAGCTGAAGGTGGACTCGCCGCCACCCCTACTGGTCGTCGCCTCCAAAAAGAAATTTTCGGAGAATAAGCTTATCAAATAGGAGAAATCATGACCTCTATCTCAGCTATCTTTTTCGACCTGGATGGAACCCTCGTTGATAGTTCTATCGGGATTCACAATGCCTTTACCCATACCTTTAAAGAGCTGGGGGTGCCTAGCCCTGATGCCAAAACGATTCGTGGTTTTATGGGACCGCCCCTCGAAAGTAGTTTTGCGACCTGCCTGCCCAAAGAACAAATTTCTGACGCTGTGCAGATATACCGATCTTACTACAAGGAAAAAGGCATCCATGAAGCTCAACTCTTCCCTCAGATTGTAGACTTGCTTGAGGAGTTATCGAGCAATTACCCTCTTTATATCACCACGACAAAGAATGCTCCAACCGCTCAAGACATGACTAAAAACTTGGGAATCCATCATTTCTTTGATGGCATTTATGGTTCCAGCCCTGAAGCACCCCATAAGGCAGATGTCATTCGCCAAGCCTTGCAGACACATCAACTAGCACCGGAACAAGCTATCATCATCGGAGATACCAAGTTTGATATGCTGGGAGCTCAAGAAACAGGCATTCAGAAATTGGCCGTCACTTGGGGATTTGGAGAGCAGGCAGATTTGCTAAACTATCAACCTGATTATATCGCCCACAAACCCCTACAAGTTTTAGAGTATTTTCAATAACATAACGGAGACTGGGCAAAAACTCAATTTCATACTCTTCAAACCACATTAGTTTTCTCTGTAACCTCAACGCTGTTCTTTGAGTAACCTTCGGCTAGCTTCCTAGTTTGCTCTTTGATTTTCATTGGGTATCAGAAGAAAATGAAGCGAATTTCTACATCACAAAACGCATACTACCAAGGTTTTCATGTACTGACCTGATAATATGCGTTTTTTGATTGTAAAGATTTTTTATTCAACGTGGGTTGTTTGATTAGCAAAGGCGATAATAGCTTGCTTCAATTCATCTCCACTGAGAGTGCGGAACTCTTCAATCTTTTGATCTATAGCTTCTAGAGGCATGACATTAACCTTACCAACGAAAATCTTATCCATAACCTGATTATCAACAAGTTCGGTTGATACCAAGAGTTCTTCGTAGAGTTTTTCACCTGGACGGATTCCAACTTCAACAATTGGAATTTCGCTTTCGGTGTGGCCACTTAGAAGGACCATTTTCTTAGCCAAGTCATAAATCTTGACTGGTTTGCCCATATCAAGGATAAAGACTTCCCCATCCTTGGCATAAGCACCAGCATGAATAACTAGACGGCTAGCTTCTGGAATGGTCATGAAGTAACGGGTCATGCGGAAGTCTGTTACCGTTACAGGCCCACCTTCAGCAATCTGACGTTCAAAGACTGGAATGACACTACCACGGCTACCAAGAACATTCCCAAAACGAACTGCACAGTAGGTCGATTGGCTACGTTGGTTAAAGCCAGTGACAATCAACTCAGCCACGCGCTTGGTTGCTCCCATAACATTAGGTGGATTGACCGCCTTATCCGTCGAAATCATAACCATCTTAGGCACCTTAGCTTCATCAACAGCCCTAGCCACATTGTAGGTTCCACGAATATTGTTTTTGAAGGCTTCTTTTGGATTGCGTTCCATCATAGGAACGTGCTTGTGGGCCGCCGCATGATAAACAATAGCTGGCTTATACTGCTCAAAGACTTGCAACAAACGGTCATAGTCTTGAATATCTGCAATCACTGGTACATAATCAATCCCTTGAAACTTGCGAATCAATTCATGATACACAAGGTAGATTGAATTTTCCCCGTGACCTAGCAAGACGATACGTTCAGGATTGAAGCGGCTAACTTGGCGACAGATTTCAGAACCGATTGAACCACCAGCACCTGTGACTAAAATCGTCTTACCTGTAAGTTCTGCACCCAGACGCGATTCGTCAAGACGAATTTCCTGACGACCCAAAAGGTCTGTGATATCAATCTTCTGGAAGCCTCCACCTGCTTGGTGAAGTCCCTGAACAACGGTTTCAACCTTAGGCATCTTGTAACATTTGACACCCAGCTTATTACACATCTGCAAGATACGTTCATATTCTGACGGGTCAAGCGACGGAATCGCAACGATCACACGTTCGATTTGATGGCGTTTGGCTAATTCTGGCAGATTGTCATAAGAGCCCAAAACAGGGATACCACCAAGTTTTTGTCCCTTTTTCTTAGCATCCTTATCCAAAATACCAACAAGTTCCAAATCACTGGTTGGGTGTTGGTAACTATCCATAAAGAGAGCTCCACCATCGCCAGCACCAATCAAGAAGGTACGACGGTGTTCTCCATCACCATTACCTTTTTTGCGTTTAGAGTAGATTAACTGCCAAGTAATCCGTGGCAATAAAATCAAGAAGGTACTCAACAAGATAAAGAGTACGATAAAACGGATGGAAAAGAGTGGCAAGAAGGCATAGCAGATACTATATGACAAGATGCTGCTCACAGTCACACCAAAAAAGATTTTCATAAAATCCGTAATCTTGCTGTAACGACTAATACTAGCATTCAACCCCCAAAATCCAATCATCAATTGATAGAACAGGAAGGCCAAACTCGTATAGATGATGTAGTCAACAGGCGCTGGATTAATCAATCCGTAGAATAAAATATAAGATACAATGATGGAAACCACCATACTGAAAATATCAAATATGCCCCAGAAGACCTGTTTTTGTTGTTTATTTAAAATTTCCACCAGATCAATGACATAATCTGTGAGTTTTTTATTCATAGGAATTTACTCCTCCTTAAAAGAGCTGGATAGTTATACTGTTATTATAACACTTTTTATCCAGTTTACGATTTGCTACAATCTTTTACTTGCTTTTTCGTAACAGTTTCATAAAAATAAACTGTCTGACAAATCCTGGACAAAGAGTAACAACCATCTGAATGGCAACACTCTTGGCATATTCCATGTAAGAAATTTGCCCTCTCTTCAACATGCGCTGGCGAGCCTGACGATAGAGTTTGAGATAACGTAGTCCCCCACGACGCTCAAACATCCCTGCTCCGACACGAACCTGACACAAGATTTGATCCAGATTTCCAGTCTTGGCTCCTGCAGCAATCATATTGAGCCAGAGGAGGTCATCCTCCATATAAAGCCCATCCTCATAGTTGCCTGCCTTGAGAACCATATCCTTCTTGAACATGACGGTCATGTGGTTAAAGGCGCTTCTCATCCTTTGATAAGCCACAATCTCTGCATGTTGGGTTGGAACACGACGGTAAGAAACAATCTCATCAGGATTATCAATAAACTCTGCAATATGTCCACCTAATAGGTCGAGCTTGTCCTTCTCCATTAGCTGAAGCTGTTTCTCAAAACGATCTGGAACAGCTATATCATCTGTATCCATACGAGCGATGATATCGTACTGACACTGTAAAACACCGTATCGAAGAGCCAGACCCAAACCTTGATTCTGCTCAAGAGGATAGCGTTTCACTGGAATATCAGACTCAGCTTCAACCTGGTCTAATACCTGATAGAGTTCTGGTGTGAGAGGTCCATCCTCTACGAGAACCAATTCGCTCGGTTTCAAGGTTTGATTTTGAATACTATTAATGGCATCTCTCAAAAATGTCGGATTTTCCTTTACATAGACCGACATCAAGACGCTAATTTTTTGCTTTTCAAGCACAGTTTTTCTCCAATGTATAGATTTCCTTCCACTATTTTATCATAATTTTCAAGACTTTCCCATTTTTATCTTGAAAGCCAGAAACCTTACTTGACATTATAGTGAAAAAGCCTTAAAATAAGCTGTTATTAAAATCAGCTAGAAGAGGTAATATATGAAAAAGCAATCACTCTTTTTTGTTCCAGGTATTATCCTGATTGGTGTTTCCTTGCGGACTCCTTTTACTGTTTTACCCATTATTTTGGGAGATATTTCGCAAGGACTGGGAGTCGAAGTTAGTTCACTTGGTGTCCTGACCAGCCTTCCTCTCCTCATGTTTACCCTCTTCTCACTCTTTTCTACCCGACTGGCTCAAAAAATCGGCTTGGAGCATCTCTTCACCTACAGCCTTTTCTTCTTGACCATCGGTTCTCTCATTCGACTAATCAATCTGCCCCTGCTCTATCTAGGAACCTTGATGGTTGGGGCAAGTATCGCAGTCATCAATGTTCTGCTTCCTAGTCTCATCCAAGCCAATCAACCAAAGAAAATTGGTTTTCTGACCACCTTATATGTAACCTCTATGGGGATTGCAACGGCTCTGGCCTCCTATCTGGCTGTGCCTATTACACAAGCCAGTTCTTGGAAAGGACTTATCATCCTCCTCACCCTGCTCTGTCTAGCAACTTTTTTGGTCTGGCTCCCAAATCACCGCTATAATCACAGACTGGCTCCACAAACCAAACAAAAAAGCCAAACAAAGGTTATGCGTAATAAACAGGTCTGGGCAGTGATTGTCTTTGCAGGTTTTCAATCCTTGCTCTTTTACACCGCTATGACCTGGCTACCTACAATGGCTATCCATGCAGGCCTATCCAGTCACGAAGCTGGCTTGCTGACCTCTATCTTCTCTCTGATTAGTATTCCTTTTTCAATGACCATCCCAAGCCTAACAACCAGCTTATCTACTCGCAACCGTCAGCTCATGCTTACTCTGGTCTCACTGGCTGGCGTGGTCGGTATTTCCATGCTCTTTTTCCCGATCAATAATTTCTTTTACTGGCTTGCCATCCATCTCCTCATCGGAACCGCAACCAGCGCCCTCTTCCCCTATCTCATGGTCAACTTTTCACTCAAGACAAGCGCCCCTGAAAAGACAGCCCAATTATCTGGCCTTTCTCAAACAGGAGGCTATATCCTAGCAGCCTTTGGTCCAACTCTCTTTGGCTACAGTTTTGACCTTTTCCACTCTTGGGTACCAGCTGTAGCTGCTCTCTTACTCGTCGATCTCCTGATGACTGTGGCCCTCTTTACAGTGGACAGAACTGATAAAATTCTCTAATTTTTCTAAAATACTTCTCAGATATAAACTATGCAAAGCCAGACTCTATCTGGTTTTTTTGGTGCTTATATCAACAAAAAACGCCATCCATCTGTTAGTAGAAAGATAACATTTTTGATATAATAAAATGTATAGAAACTAATTATCATACGAAAAATAAATTAGTTTATAAGATAGCTACTATTTCAAGCGAGGTACATAGAATGGATGAACAGAAATACAATTTGAAAGAAAGTTTAACAGAGTTAAATAAGCTCTTTGACTTATCAACCAAGGAGACAGATAAGACTGCCTGTGAAGCTCTAGCAAAAAAAGCTAAAATAATTTATGAGCAATACCCTGAATCAGAAGACATTGCGTTGAGGTATGCCGCGATTTTGGTCAATTTGTCAGCTGAACAAGTAAACATAGAAGAACTGGGCAACACTATTCATTCAGTCAAACAAATTTTTGAACAGTTCAATCAGTCTGAAGACATTGCTTTACGATATGCTATGGCTTTAGTCAATTTGTCAGTTGAACAAGTAAATGTAGAAGAGCTACTAAACACTGTTAATTCTGTCAAACAAATTTTTGAACGCTTCAAACAGTCTGAAGATATTGCATTACAATATGCTAAGACTTTAGTCAATTTGTCAGTTGAAC
>NZ_CAUQWY010000049.1:0-9327 GCF_963521865.1 uncultured Streptococcus sp. | reverse complement strand
CATCTGAGTCTGCATCAACCAGCGCAAGTCAATCAGCATCAGAATCTGCATCAACGAGCGCAAGTCAATCAGCGTCTGAGTCAGCATCAACAAGTGCAAGTCAATCAGCATCTGAGTCTGCATCAACAAGCGCAAGCCAATCAGCATCTGAGTCTGCATCAACAAGCGCAAGTCAATCAGCGTCTGAGTCAGCATCAACAAGTGCATCAACAAGCGCAAGTCAATCAGCATCTGAGTCAGCATCGACAAGTGCCTCAACGAGTGCAAGTCAATCAGCTTCAGAATCTACTTCAACAAGCGCATCAACAAGCGCAAGTCAATCAGCGTCTGAGTCTGCATCAACAAGTGCAAGTCAATCGGCATCTGAGTCAGCATCAGAATCTGCCTCAACAAGCGCAAGTCAATCGGCTTCACAGTCGGCATCAACAAGTGCTTCAACAAGTGCAAGTCAATCAGCATCTGAGTCAGCATCAACAAGCGCAAGTCAATCAGCTTCTGAGTCTGCCTCAACAAGCGCAAGTCAATCAGCGTCAGAGTCAGCATCGACAAGTGCTTCAACAAGCGCAAGTCAATCAGCTTCAGAGTCTGCCTCAACCAGCGCAAGTCAGTCAGCATCAGAATCTGCATCAACAAGCGCAAGTCAATCAGCATCAGAATCTGCATCAACGAGCGCAAGCCAATCAGCGTCTGAGTCTGCCTCAACAAGCGCATCAACAAGCGCAAGTCAATCAGCATCAGAATCTGCCTCAACCAGCGCAAGTCAATCAGCGTCTGAATCTGCATCAACCAGCGCAAGCCAATCAGCATCTGAGTCTGCATCAACAAGTGCAAGTCAATCAGCATCAGAATCTGCCTCAACAAGCGCAAGCCAATCAGCGTCTGAGTCAGCTTCAACAAGCGCAAGTCAATCAGCATC
Organism: uncultured Streptococcus sp.; assembly: GCF_963521865.1. Lineage (GTDB taxonomy): Bacteria > Bacillota > Bacilli > Lactobacillales > Streptococcaceae > Streptococcus. The sequence continues at coordinate 8,411 of NZ_CAUQWY010000049.1, read as the reverse complement.
AGAATCTGCATCAACGAGCGCAAGCCAATCAGCGTCAGAATCTGCCTCAACAAGCGCAAGCCAATCAGCGTCAGAGTCAGCATCAACAAGCGCAAGCCAGTCAGCATCAGAATCTGCCTCAACAAGCGCAAGTCAATCAGCATCTGAGTCAGCATCAACAAGCGCAAGTCAATCGGCATCAGAATCTGCCTCAACAAGTGCAAGTCAATCAGCATCAGAATCTGCATCAACAAGTGCAAGTCAATCAGCATCAGAATCTGCATCAACAAGCGCAAGTCAATCAGCATCAGAATCTGCTTCAACAAGTGCCTCAACAAGCGCAAGTCAATCAGCGTCTGAGTCTGCATCAACAAGTGCCTCAACAAGCGCAAGTCAATCAGCGTCAGAGTCAGCATCAACAAGTGCATCAACAAGCGCAAGTCAATCAGCATCTGAGTCTGCATCAACAAGCGCAAGTCAATCGGCATCAGAATCTGCATCAACAAGCGCAAGCCAATCAGCGTCTGAGTCAGCATCAACAAGTGCAAGTCAATCAGCGTCTGAATCAGCATCAACGAGCGCAAGTCAGTCAGCATCTGAGTCAGCATCGACAAGTGCCTCAACAAGCGCAAGTCAATCAGCGTCTGAGTCTGCCTCAACAAGTGCAAGCCAATCAGCATCTGAGTCTGCATCAACCAGCGCAAGTCAATCAGCGTCAACAAGTGCATCAGAGTCAGCATCAACAAGTGCGTCAGAATCAGCAAGCACATCAGCTTCTGAATCAGCGTCAACAAGTGCATCTGAGTCAGCAAGCACAAGCGCTTCTGAATCAGCATCAACAAGTACGACAAGTCAAGAACAATCAACAGCTCAGCCTGTTTCACAAAGCACAGCTGCTAGCTCGAAACAGCTATTACCAAATACTGGTACAGAAGCATCTAAATCATCTGTACTTTTAGGAGCTTTGGCTGCTGTAACTGGTCTAGGTTTGTTTGCCAAACGTCGTAAACGTGACGATGAAGAATAATTGAGTTAAAAATACCTAGAGAGTATTCTTATCCCGATTTATAAAACTCCCTTAGATGGTCTTCCATCCAGGGGAGTTTTTTCATTATGTGACTATTGATTCGTCTCGTTCTGTAGTGAATCTATAGTATAGTAGATTGAAATAAGAACAATACACCGAAACTCCTAAAATATTTTTAGAAATTAATTTTCCTTTTCTAATCTTTTATTATTATATTGTTTCAATATATAGTTGATTGAAACAAAAATAGTACACCTTAGCTTGCAGGAAGATTAATCATTTACAATAAAATATTGGAAATTTTATTGTCTTATTTCTATTTCAATCCACTATACTATAGAACAGGACAATGTGGTTTCTAATGCTAAACAAAAAAATAAAAAACTTGTGTTGCACAGCTCAAAAAACTAATTTGAGGTTAAGGATAAGATATTGGCGAACTTAAAGAAGGGATTCGTGATGAAGTGTCGTTAATCTGACTTGCTTTTTAATCTTTGAGGAGTATGATTTCTAAGTCAAGGAATGTATACCTATATTGGATGAAAATTTGATTGTTAGTATAGTTGATTTCTAGCAAGAAATTAATCTTGAAATAAAATAAATTTTTTATGAGAAATTGCCAAATCTTGCTATGTTTATTTTGTTAGTTCGCTTAGTAGGTAGATTTTGTCTTATTAAGAGAGATGGGTATTTTAGGAGATAATACATCATGCTAACAAAGTATTTTGTGGGAAATTTATACTGGGTTTTTGTAACAAAAACTTAATATTTCTCAATCGAAACATAAAAACAAAAAAGTTGCATAAAAACAAACTTCAAACGCTTTTTAATGAATAAAATAAGGAAAATAGTCATAATTATAAAAAAATCCCAACTTGGTCAAACTAATATAAAAATGCTTTTTTTTTTTTAGGTAAAAATGTTTTTTTGGGGTATTGAAATATTTGATTTATTAACGTATAATATAGTTTGGTATTTTATTGACAAATGCACATAAATATAGAAGGAAGGGGATCTAAAACATGTTTTTTAGACGCCAAGAAGGTGAATACAGAGAGACCGATCGTGTCACTCGTTTCAAGTTAATCAAGTCAGGTAAGCATTGGTTACGTGCCTCGACGTCTCAATTTGGACTTTTTAGAGTTTTACGTGGTGGTGTAGATACACCATCTATTAAAGCGGATTTAGTAGATGCTTCAGAAAACCAGAATTTAACAGGTTTGGCGATTATAAAAGCCATAGCAACGACGGGAGTCGTGTTGGGAGGAGGCATTGCCACTCAACATGCTTATGCTGAGGAAAATACGAAAGTTCTTGAGAAAGAAATCGGTACAGATGAAGCCTTGGCTAATTTAGGTTCTGCTGTTATTGGAAATAAGAGTGAGGTTGCAAGTGATTCAGCAACTCCAAACACACACTCTGAATCTAACAATGCCAGTTTGGAGGTATCGACAAGTACAAGTACTAGCTTAAAAGTTTCAGAATCAGCAAGTACAAGTACAAGTATCAAGGAATCAATTTCTAACAGCACTAGTCTGGAAGTGAGCTTGTCTGCAAGTAAGGCAATTACTCAATCTGGAGCAACTTCAGAAAATCTAGTTCATTCTATTTTGGGTCAAGGTTTGACTTCACAAGCTTTGACGAAAGAAACAGTAAGTTCTCAGACAGCTACAACCAATCAAGCTGCAACGACAGCAACTAGTTTGGTGGCAACAAATGTAGCTGAACAGACAATTAAAGAGACTACAGCTACTGCTAAAGATGAAGCTGTTTTATCAGCTAGTATCGCATCTAGTCTTAACTCTTTGGCAAAAATTGAGACTAAATTGGAAAGTTTGACAAATCAAGCGTCGGAAATGGTTACTACGGTTGGGAAAGCTGCTGTAGTTGAATCGGCGGCAACTGGTGTCAACAAAAAAGCTGAAGAAGACCGCAAACGTCTGTCTAAAATCTCAGCTGAGATGGGTGAATTCCTAGCTAAGTCTATCGGTTTACCTAACATGGATTCAGCAGTTACTAAAGTTAACGCAGCTGTAACAGCTATCGAAGAAGCTTTGAAAAATCCAAACGCTGACCTAACAGATGTTATCAAAAAAGCGACACTTGCACGAAACTCTATTGCCAATGCTGTATTGCGTGCAAATTCAGGAAAACGAGACAAGCTAAATGGCCAAGTCATGAAGCAAGGATCGCAATTTAGAGTTAAAAACGTGATGTCAGGTTCCAATGCGATTGGTGATGAAGTCGTTACCTATGGTAGGAACGGTGAGAAAATTAGAGCTTTTTCTTCAGGTAACTCTGACAATGCGGAAAATCGATTGAATAACAATATCAGTCTAGATGTTAAACCGGAATATGACAATAAAGGAAAGATTACTTCTTTAATTTGGACCCTAGCATCTGACCCTAAATCGCAACTGTCTCCAACTTTGGCAAATAACTGGATTCAAATTCCAACAATTGTCAACATGCCTGAAGAAATCATTAATGCGGACTATCGTTCAACGATTACTGGTCAGTATGATGATTTGTCAAACTTAGGTATCACTGCTAATGACCATATGATGCCTGGTCGACACGGTGTGATGGAACTCCGTGGAACTGAGAAGACTCCTTTGTCAAGTTTTGGACGTGCAGACCGTGGTTTGACTTCTCTCTATAGTGAAGATGAAGAACACAATATGTTCCGTGCATTTTCACGTAGTCAAAATGCAAATTATGATTCAACTCGAGCCTTGAAGGATGCGGTAAATCCAAAAACACAAGAGAAACGAACTATTTGGCAACGTGTGCAAATATCAGCTGGTGGTTCTCATAATGTTATGCGTTTTAGAACGACAGTGCCAGACTCAACTACTAATGGTATGATTAAGAACATGCAAGTTCTCTATGGTACGGCCTCGCCAGCAACAACTTTTGCGGCTATTGGTCTTCATACCAACCCAGCGGATATCAGTGACAAAGAAGCTTACCCAGTTCGTATCAAAGGTGGCAGCACCCAGTTTGTAAACCAAGTAAATGCACCATATAGCTATTACGATTTTGTGCGAGCTGGATTTGAAGCATGGGGAGAAGTTGTAGATCCTACTTTAGCAGATAATGGTTTTCCAGATGCTAATAAATATCTAATCAATTCAGCTCAAAATGGAGAAGATTATGGGGTTCCTAAAGGACCAGTAGATAGTAGAGGAGTTCTACAAGGAACCTTGACCTATCGTAAGGCATCGGATGGAACAGAAGTGCCACGTAAGTCTATTGGACGTGAGCCAGGTGTAATGGCGTTGAACATCCACCGTCACTTTACAACGGATGGTTTTGAAGATGATACGCCAATTACTTTTGTTATCAAACCAAAAACGCCACGAATCACAACCCAGTTGCAAGAAGGTGTTGAAAAGCAAGATATTCGTGTTGCAAATGCAATAGCAGGTAAGAAAGTTGCCCTTTATGAAAATGGTAAGCTAATTGCAAAGACAACGGCAGCAGCAGATGGCACAGCAGTCTTTAATAAGGTTGGTTTGGGAAGTGGAAATAGCTACCATGTGAAGACGATTGTAGATAATCAGTCTACCTATACAGATAGAGATGGTGTGCAAAAGAACTATGTTGAGTCTGATGAAAGTAACAGGGTTACAGCGCATAACATTGTTAACCAAACTCCGACAGCACCACGACTAGTTGCACCAAATGCGGGTCTTACTGTAGGAAGCGCAACAGCTACTCCTGTAGAAACTGCTGATAAACCAGTTGACAAGATGACGCTAACTTATCGTCCAACAGGGGAAAGAAATGATAAGACAGTCACTATTCAAAAAGTAGATAACAAATGGGAAAAACAGGGAGATTTCCCAGCTACACTTGGTTTTAATCCAGATACAGGAAGCATTGAGATTCCAGCCGCTGTAGTGGAAGACCATACCAAGGTTGTTGCTACTTCGACCTACAAACGTAGTCAACCTGCCAAATCAGAAGCGACCGTTTCTGCAGTTAATACTCAGGGACCTAAAATCACTATTACAAAAGATGGGAAATCCATCCCAGTTTCTTCTACGATGGGACAGGATATTGCTCCAGGTTCTCCGATTATCTATGCTGGTGAGACTTCTAGTATTGTTGTCACAGCCTCTGAAAAGGAAACGGGTAATAACAAAATTCCTACCTTTAACATAGTGGATTTCTCAAACCAAATGGTAAATCCAGGCGGTACATCACAAAACTTTGATCCATCTAAGGTAACACTCACAAAGAATGAAAGCGATCCGAACCTCAAACGGACAGTCTTACGTCTTGACCCAACACTAGAAGATGTAGGAAATAAAAAATTCGGAATTGTTGCGATAGATGAGAATGACAATGCTACCTATTCAGGTTTAGGTCTTGTCGTCAAGGCGCAAAAGGATAAACCAACCAACGATCCAACAGCAACTAAGTATGAAATTGCAAAAGATCAAACTCTGACAGATGAAACAATTAAAGGTTTGATTAGCAACTACGAGACAGATGGTACGACCATTTCTTTGAATCGCGATAACTTAGATGTTACAAGAGCAGGTGAACAAAAAGTAACTGCAACCTTGACTTATAAGGATGGTTCAAGTGAAACGGTTGATGTTCCAATCTCGGTTATTGATAACCAAAAACCTGTGATGGGTCGAATTGAGGCAGTTAAGAGTGCGACAGTTACAGCCTCTGAACCACATAAGCTTGTTGTTTACCGTGGGGAAAGTTTTGAAGCAAATCTTAAATATACAGATGACCAAGGGAAGATCGTTTCTTTCAAGTATGCAAATGATGCGAATCCATGGGGACCATCATCAACAACAGCAAGTTATCAAGGACCATTTGGAAATGTCAGACTAGAAGTTCCAACCAATAAACTCAATGTTGATGGACAAGCAACAGAAAGCAATCCTCTAAAAGTAAATATTAAGGGGGATGTTCCACTTAATGCAGCTTTGGGATCTTATACTCGATATCTTTATGCTTATGATAAATTTGGAGCCTTTTCAGGTGGAGATAATCTGAAATATGATAGTCCAACTGGAGATACTCAGGGTTCAGGTTTCAAGATTGAAATACATGCTCAAACTGATAAGTATGAAGGAGGGGAATCGTCGGCTAATCGGACACTTACACCTCCAACTGGTCAGCAAACAGTTAACATCCCAGGTGCTGCTGGGGACTATGTTACAGCTGCTCAAGGAACTCCAAGCCATCCAACTGGTACTAGATATGAGTGGAAACCAGGAACAACCTTGACAGGTTTAGGAGTTGGAGAACATACGAAGACAGTTGTAGTCACTTATCCAGATGGCTCAACAGATGAAGTGCCTGTTACCTTCACAGTTACTGATACAGTAGCACCAACGATTACTAATTTGACAGTTAATAGTGGTGCAGAAATCGATAAAGCGAACCCACATAAGATTATTGTTTATCGTGAAGAAGAATTCAGTGTAGATGTGAACTTGACAGATAACAGCGGTCGCTTGAACAAAATTAAGGTAGGAGATCACAAAGCTACTCCTCCAGCAGGTGATTTTGAGGTTAATGGTGCTAATATTAACATTCCTAACAAGGGAACAAGTATCAATTTTACCAATAAATCTAATAATTTGGGACAAGATGGTAATGCGACAGATACTAATCCGTATAAAGTAAATATTTCAGGCCATGTAGGTAAGAACCAGCAACTTAATAGTGACGCTAGCCGTAACAGCTGGAGTCGTTATATTAGTGGATATGATCCATCGAACTTAACGAATAACAATGGAACCAATGTTGCTACAAATAACGCTAATATCCAGATTGAGTTCCGTAAGCAGTCTGATAAATATACTCCGACAGCGACAAATCCTACAGTCAAGATGACTTCAAATGGAACTGTTCCAGATTTGGGATCACCAGAGAATTATATTTCTAATAAGTCTGCCTTGCCAACTGAAGGAACAACACCGAATACAAGAACGACTTATACATGGAAAAATGGTGAAAATCCAACTGTTCGAAACGGTCAATTAACACGAACAGTTGTAGTTACTTATCCAGATGGCTCGACAGATGAAGTACCTGTTACTATTACTGTAGATGATTCAGATTATAGATCTCTGTCAGTGTCGACAAGTGTTGTATCATCAACATCAGTTTCAACGAGTGTAATCACATCTAGATCGACATCTGAGAGTGTGATCACCTCACGCTCAACTTCTGAGAGTGTAATCACATCTAGATCAACCTCTGAAAGTATAGTATCTTCACGTTCTACCTCTGCTTCTACATCGACATCAGCAAGTACAGTGACATCAAGAAGCGTTAGCCAAAGTGCATCGACAAGTGCATCTAAGTCAGTCTCGATGAGTGCTAGCCAAAGTGCATCGACAAGCGTATCTAAGTCAGTCTCAATGAGCGCAAGTCAATCGGCTTCACAGTCGGCATCAACAAGTGCTTCTAAATCTGCCTCAACGAGCGCATCGACAAGTGCCTCAACGAGCGCGTCTAAGTCAGCATCGACAAGTGCAAGCCAGTCAGCATCAACAAGTGCATCGACAAGTGCAAGTCAATCAGCAAGCACTTCAGCTAGTCAGTCAGCATCAACAAGTGCATCGACAAGCGCAAGCACATCAGCATCGACAAGTGCAAGCCAGTCAGCCTCAACAAGTGCATCGACAAGTGCAAGTCAGTCAGCATCTGAATCTGCCTCAACAAGTGCATCAACGAGCGCAAGTCAATCAGCTTCTGAATCAGCATCAACAAGCGTGTCAGAATCAGCAAGCACAAGCGCTTCTGAATCAGCATCGACAAGTGCAAGTCAATCAGCATCTGAGTCAGCATCGACAAGTGCTTCAACGAGCGCAAGTCAATCAGCGTCAGAGTCAGCATCGACAAGTGCATCAACAAGCGCAAGTCAATCAGCGTCAGAGTCAGCATCGACAAGTGCTTCAACGAGCGCAAGTCAATCAGCGTCAGAGTCAGCATCGACAAGTGCATCAACAAGCGCAAGTCAATCAGCGTCAGAGTCAGCATCGACAAGTGCTTCAACGAGCGCAAGCCAATCAGCATCTGAGTCAGCTTCAACAAGCGCAAGTCAATCAGCATCTGAGTCTGCATCAACCAGCGCAAGCCAATCAGCGTCTGAGTCTGCATCAACCAGCGCAAGCCAATCAGCATCTGAGTCAGCATCGACAAGTGCATCAACAAGTGCAAGTCAATCAGCGTCTGAATCTGCATCAACAAGTGCATCAACCAGCGCAAGTCAGTCAGCTTCAGAATCTGCATCAACAAGTGCATCAACAAGTGCAAGTCAGTCAGCGTCTGAGTCAGCTTCAACAAGTGCATCAACGAGCGCAAGTCAATCAGCTTCAGAATCTGCTTCAACAAGCGCTTCAACAAGTGCAAGTCAATCAGC
>NZ_CAUQWY010000048.1:0-9471 GCF_963521865.1 uncultured Streptococcus sp. | reverse complement strand
AAAAATAATGTACACACAACAAATTGCAATGAGTATAAGCTGAATCATAGTTTCGTTTAACATATTAACACTCATTCCTTTTTAAAACTATTTTGGTGGTCTCAATCCATAAGCTACAAAGCCACCTACTATAGCGCCTCCTGCTGCGCAAATAAAGTAAGCTTGGGGGCCTCCAGCAATACAAGATTGTCCTGCCTGAAATGCACCCGACAAGGCTCCTACAAGTACATCTCCTCCCAATCCACCTCCAGAAATATTACTTAATTCTTGATTATCTACTATTTTGTAATTAAACATAATTTCTATTCCCTTCTATGACCAAATATTATCAGCAATTGCAGTAAAAGAACCACCAAGTTTAGCTCCAGCCCAAGCACAGGCAGCAGTCATAGCCCATGTGGCACCACCAGTAAGGAGTCCTCCTACCCCACACATAGCAACTCCGATACCTGCTCCATAGACAGCTCCTTTTCCTACTGTTCCCCAATCAGTTCCTCCCTCAATGCTAGCCAGCATTTCAGTATCCAAAACATCAAATTGAGTCATTGTTTTTGTTTCCATGAGGAATACCTCCTTTTTTATTTTTAATTTTTGTCTTGTTGCAACTTTGACAAGTTTAGTATATCATTGTTTTTTAAAATTTTTCATCCAAATCTTGAATTGTCATCGAAACATCTTGAATTGTAAAAACTTTCTCCTTACCAAAGTAACGAATATCATTCATAAACCGAAAAATAATATATGTTATCATTGTTTTTTGCTATAATGGTTAATGAGCTTACCTTTCTTGTCTTCAATAAAAAATCAGTATTTGAAGAAAACTAGGAAGCTAGTCACAGACGGTACTGCTTTACGGCGAGATGGTGTTACAGTAGTTTGAAGAATATTTCTTGGGTTCAAACTAAAATACCATAGTATATGAGGTGTCCTATATGAATAAGAAATCCTTTTTTATCATCTGTTCTACGTTGATTATAGCATCGAATCTTCTCATGATTTCCGTGGTGAACAAGGGAGAAGAAACAGGGGGCAATCTGTTTGTGATTGCTATAGCCTGTGTTATGCTACCAGCCTTTTTATATGCAGTTGAAAACCAACTGACTTCATTGATAAGAGGAGAATCAATACTCCTGATTCAGTTGGCAGTTATATCCCTACTCCGTCTTGTTAACAGAATAGAGAGGACGCCTGAAATTCTCAACATTATCATTACCCTCCTATTTTTGGCAAGTGGGACAGCTGCTATCCTTGTTGCGATCATGAGAATATATGAGAACAGACGGAAATAATATTTAAGACCTCTTAATACTATATACTTGTTCGGTATCGTATTGAACCATAATATACAGGTGTTGTTATGAATTGTTTTAGCTGATTTAAAGATACCAAGACTAAAAAACTATGTTTAAGTTAGAATTTTAAAAATTCAATTTTTGGCCGCCTAATCTTTCTTCCAATAGTCATCAAACAAGTCTTTTATTTCATACGAAGTGGTTTCTATAGGACAAGTGTATTTTTCCTACTTGCTTTTTAATTTCTTTTTTACAATTCAAGATGTTTCGATGACAATTCAAGATTTGAATAAAAAATTTTAAAAAACAATGCTATACTAAACTTGTCAAAGTTGCAACACGACAAAAATCTATGTTCAGAGGTGAGTGTCGTTAAAAATAAGATTTATTATGTATCAAATATTTTTTATGGTGTATTACTATTTTCTATTGGATTAAAAACAAAAGTATTTGTCTTTACCAGCTTAGCTTCAATAACTACGATAACTCTATCCATAATAGGACTTTTTAAAATTAAACGCAAGGACAAGGAGTAAATATGTTAGAATTAAATTTCAATAAATTAGAAGAAATTTCCGGTGGAGGAAATGTGAATGACTGTGTAAACGGAATTATCGCTTCAGCAGTAGTAATTGGACTTGCTGCTACAGGTCCAACAGGGTGGTTAGCACTAGCTGCGCTAGGTGGAGCAGCTGGTACTGCTGGCTTCGCTACAGGCTGGTCATGTACTTCGCTCTATTATGAAGGTAATTAGGAGGAACAATAATGTTAATGGAAATTAATGAAAACTTTCTTGAAGAAGTTGTCGGTGGAGGAAATGTATCCGACTGCATGCTGTCAGCGAGTGGTGCGCTAGGTACGATAGCTAGCGTAGGAGCAATAACAGGTCCCATTGGCTGGGGTGTCGCGCTAGTTTCTGCAGCAGGCTTTGGCTTCCTAACGGGATATAATTGCACTGCTTTATATTTAAACGGAGATTAAAGATACATATGATTTAGAAAGTTATATAAGCCCAAATTACCAGCCAGCGCCTAGAGACGCTGGCTTTCACTTTGTTCAAGCCTTATTACTCTTGACTCGTCACTTGCCTCTCAAAGAGGATTTAGTATTACTTACCACTATCCCTAAAGGGATCCTCATATTCTTTTACACTCAATTTATCTAGTGCTATATCATGCTTTACTCGTTCTCAAATTTTCATACTCGTGAAGAAATCATCCACTGGATAATTTCTTTAATCTTGACTACATTTCTTAATTGTAGCTTCATTTACTTCCCTATAATCGGATTTCACACACCTAATTTTTCATTTCATATCACCTGAAATACTTAAAAAATCTAGGCAAAAAAGCTTGAATATAAGGAAAAACGCATAATATCAATACACAAAAACCTTTACATTGCGTTTTATTGTTGCAATATTTTCTTCATTTTCTACCCAACTTTTTTACCATTCAGGAAGTTTCAATGACTATTCAAGATTTCGTAAAATATGAACTTATTTTTATGGCATAATATACCTATCTACTATATGAAAGGAATTGCCAATGACTTCTTATAAACGTACATTTGTTCCTCAAATAGATGCTAGAGACTGCGGTGTTGCTGCCTTAGCCTCGATTGCTAAATTCTATGGTTCAGATTTTTCTCTAGCTCACTTGAGAGAACTTGCAAAGACCAATAAAGAAGGAACGACTGCCCTTGGCATTGTAAAAGCCGCTGATGAAATGGGCTTTGAAACAAGACCTGTTCAAGCAGATAAAACGCTATTTGACATGAGTGATGTCCCCTATCCATTTATCGTTCACGTTAACAAAGAAGGAAAACTCCAACATTACTATGTTGTCTATCAAACAAAGAAAGACTATCTGGTTATTGGTGATCCTGACCCTTCTGTAAAAATCACCAAAATGTCAAAAGAACGCTTTTTCTCTGAATGGACTGGAGTAGCTATTTTTCTAGCTCCCAAACCCAGCTATCAACCCCATAAAGATAAAAAGAATGATCTACTAAGCTTCCTTCCTCTGATTTTCAAACAAAAATCTCTCATTGCTTACATTGTTCTCTCAAGCTTATTGGTCACGATTATCAATATCGGTGGTTCTTATTATCTCCAAGGAGTCTTGGATGAATACATCCCAAATCAGATGAAATCAACTTTAGGAATCATCTCAGTTGGTCTGGTTATTACCTATATCCTCCAACAAGTCATGAGCTTCTCCAGAGATTATCTCCTAACTGTTCTGAGTCAGAGATTAAGTATTGATGTGATTTTATCCTATATTCGCCATATTTTTGAACTTCCTATGTCTTTCTTTGCGACACGTCGTACAGGAGAAATCATTTCACGGTTCACAGATGCTAACTCTATTATAGATGCCTTGGCTTCTACCATTCTTTCTCTTTTTCTGGATGTTTCCATTCTGATTCTTGTAGGGGGCGTCTTACTAGCACAAAACCCTAATCTCTTCCTTCTTTCTCTTATTTCTATTCCTATATACATGTTCATCATCTTTTCTTTTATGAAGCCTTTCGAAAAAATGAACCATGATGTCATGCAAAGTAATTCTATGGTTAGCTCTGCCATTATCGAAGATATCAACGGGATTGAAACTATAAAGTCGCTCACGAGTGAAGAAAATCGCTATCAAAATATAGACAGCGAATTTGTAGATTATTTGGAAAAATCCTTTAAGCTCAGTAAGTATTCTATTTTACAAACGAGTTTAAAGCAGGGAACAAAATTAGTTCTGAATATCCTTATCCTATGGTTTGGCGCTCAATTAGTCATGTCGAGTAAAATTTCTATTGGTCAGCTGATTACCTTTAACACACTTCTTTCTTACTTTACAACTCCTATGGAAAATATTATCAACCTCCAAACCAAACTCCAATCTGCGAAGGTCGCTAATAACCGCTTGAACGAGGTCTATCTAGTCGAATCTGAATTTCAAGTTCAAGAAAACCCTGTTCATTCACATTTTTTGATGGGCGATATTGAATTTGATGACCTTTCTTATAAGTATGGTTTTGGACGAGATACCTTAACAGATATTAATCTCACGATTAAACAAGGAGATAAGGTTAGCCTAGTTGGAGTTAGTGGTTCTGGTAAAACAACTTTAGCCAAAATGATTGTCAATTTCTTTGAACCCTACAAAGGACATATTTCCATCAATCATCAGGATATCAAAAACATTGATAAAAAAGTCTTGCGCCGTCATATTAATTACCTACCCCAACAAGCCTATATCTTTAATGGCTCTATTTTGGAAAACTTAACCTTGGGCGGTAATCATATGATTAGCCAAGAAGATATTCTAAGAGCTTGTGAATTAGCTGAAATCCGTCAAGACATTGAAAGAATGCCTATGGGCTATCAAACTCAGCTCTCTGATGGAGCTGGTCTATCAGGAGGACAAAAGCAACGAATAGCCCTCGCTCGTGCTCTTTTAACTAAAGCTCCTGTTTTAATACTAGATGAAGCTACTAGCGGTCTTGATGTCTTGACTGAGAAAAAAGTTATAGATAATCTTATGTCCCTAACTGATAAAACCATTCTCTTTGTAGCCCATCGTCTCAGTATAGCCGAACGAACTAACCGTGTCATTGTTCTTGACCAGGGGAAAATCATTGAAGTGGGTAGTCACCAAGAGTTAATGCAGACGCAAGGTTTCTACCATCATCTATTCAATAAATAAGGAGAATGTCATGAATCCTAATCTTTTTAGAAGCGTCGAGTTTTATCAGAGACGTTACCATAACTATGCGACAGTGTTAATTATACCTCTTTCATTACTGTTTACTTTCATCTTGATTTTCTCCCTTGTTGCCACAAAAGAAATTACTGTTACTTCCCAAGGAGAAATCGCCCCTACAAGTGTCATTGCATCCATTCAGTCAACCAGTGATAATCCTATCCTTGCTAATCATTTAGTGGCAAATCAAGTAGTTGAAAAAGGTGACTTACTCATCAAATACTCTGAAACAATGGAAGAAAGTCAGAAAACTGCCTTAGAAACTCAATTACAAAGACTTGAGAAGCAAAAAGAAGGACTTGGAATTTTGAAACAAAGCTTAGAAAAAGCGACTGATCTTTTTTCTGGCGAGGATGAGTTTGGCTACCATAATACCTTTAGGAATTTTACTAAACAATCCCATGATATTGAACTGGGTATCACAAAGACTAACACTGAGGTTTCAAATCAAGCCAATCTTGCCAATAGCAGTTCATCAGCTATTGAACAAGAAATCACAAAAGTTCGACAACAAATTGGAGAATATCAAGAGCTGAGAGATGCTATCATAAATAAAAGGGCTCGCTTACCAACTAGCAATCCGCACCAGTCAATTTTGAATCGTTACCTTGTAGCCTCACAAGGACAAACACAAGGAACTGCAGAAGAGCCATTTTTATCTCAAATTAATCAAAGTATTGCAGGTCTGGAATCATCTATCGCAAGCCTCAAAATTCAGCAAGCTGGTACCGGAAGTGTATCAACTTATGATAATAGTTTAGCAACCAAAATTGAAGTACTCCGCACTCAGTTTTTACAGACAGCTTCTCAGCAACAACTAACCGTGGAGAATCAATTAACAGAATTAAAAGTACAACTAGATCAAGCAACGCAGCGCTTAAAAAACAATACCTTAACCGCTCCAAGTAAAGGTATCGTTCATCTGAACAGCGAATTTGAAGGTAAAAATAGAATTCCAACTGGTACAGAAATTGCTCAAATATTCCCTATCATCACAGATACAAAAGAAGTACTAATCACTTACTACGTATCTTCTGACTATCTACCTCTACTAGATAAAGGACAAACTGTAAGATTAAAACTGGAGAAGATTGGAAATCACGGCATTACCATCATCGGTCAACTTCAAACAATTGATCAAACTCCTACCAGAACAGAGCAAGGAAATCTCTTTAAATTAACCGCTCTTGCAAAACTATCTAATGAGGATAGTAAACTCATCCAATATGGCTTACAAGGTCGCGTCACTAGTGTAACTGCAAAGAAAACATATTTTGATTATTTCAAAGATAAAATGTTAACCCATTCTGATTAATTTTCAGATAACACTCTATAACTATTTATTATCTTATCAAAAAGGAGAATCATAACATGGATAAGAATCAAAACCTAACTTCATTTCAAGAACTAACAACTACTGAACTCAACCAGATTACAGGTGGAGGATGGTGGGAAGATATCTTATACGACCTTAATATAATTAAGTATAAGAATACGAAAGAACTTCATCATCCAATACAACTATAAAGAATAAGACCGAGAAACAAGCACTCTCGGTCTTATTTTTTTCATCATTCTGTAGGTATCATAGTAAGCACCTGACGAAAAACTTGATCTTGACAGGTAGTATTGAGACTGGTATTAGGATGGCTTTCCACAATCTTCATAACGGTATAGAGACCGACACCTCTCTCCTCCCCTTTAGAACTGGCTCCAAAGGAGAAAATCTCAGAAATATCGATGCCTTCTTCTTTGATGGAATTTTCGATGATGAAGGTCTCCTGTGCTCCACTTTTTAAAAAGGCGATTGAAACATGAGATTGACTAGCCTCTGCACTGGCTTCAATAGCATTGTCACAAAGGATAGACACAATGGTTAGAAAATCAAGCAGTCTCATCCCCTCGACCTGAATCTCCTCAGGAACTTCGACATTAAAGATAATCTTCTTATCTCTGGCTTTTAGAAATTTCCCCGCGAGGAGACTTTTAAGGGCACGGTCCCGAACATTCACCAATCGCCCAAGGTCATATTTATTGTCCTGCAATTTCTGACTGGAATCCTTTAAAACAGAGTCGTAAACCTCTTTTATCTGCTCCATATCCTCCTCTTCAATGCCCAGACGTAAACTGGTCAAGAGGTTGGTGTAGTCATGGCGAAAACTCCGTACTTCCTTGTAAAGTTCCTCTATGTGTCGACTATAGCGCTCCATATCTCTATAGCGCAAGACCTGCTCTTGGTCCAGTCTCTCACGGAGTTTGTCCTTCAAATAGGTATCCAATTTCTTGATAACCCCCATAAAAAAGAGGAGGTAAAAGACTAGGATGAGATGGCGAACAGTCTTTGATTGAATACCTTGCTCATATTCAAAGTAAGACAGAGTTTGTATCACCAAATAGTAAGCCCCCATTATCCAGTTAATTTTAGTCAGGGACTTTTGAAAGGCTTTATCTAGAATCTCATTTCTCAAGCTAGTAAAATCATAGTCCAACCATTTCAAAAAGGCTAGAGAAATGAAGAAATTTAAAATTATTATACACAACCAAATCAAAGAGTAATCATCATATACTTGCCCTTGTCCCAAAAATGGAAGCACAAAATAGGAGACTCCTCTATGAAAGAGATTCACCAATATCATTGGAAAGAGACCATAAAAGAAAAGGAGTTTTTTAGGGTTCCCTCTTAACAGTAAGAAAGACAAGCCTATACCGTACAAGGGGGTCGTGAAATAAGATAGGTAAGTATTTCCTACTATATGGCTAATCATTACAAAAACAAAGGCCAACAGTATCTTAAAAAGAAAGGCCTTAAAAATCCTCTCAAAAGTGAGACCAATTCCATCTACCTTAAAGAAAATGACAATTTCTAGCCCATTAGTAATAAGTGTATATAATAATATCCAAGCAATATTCATAAACTCTCCTAGCTCAATGCAAGTTATTGATAGCCTCAGACACTTCCCTGACCTTATAACGCGCAATCATACAGCTTCCACCATTGGGAAAGAAAAGGAGTTTTTCTTTCTTATCCAAATGCACCACATTGGCAGGATTGATGAGAAAAGAGCGGTGGCACTGCAAGAGACGGGGCTCCTGCTTGAAAACCTCCTCTAAACTCGCTGTAAATTCCAGCCTGTCTGTCTTGGTATAGAGAATAACACGATGAGGTCTTGGGGATGTTTCGAGATAGTAAACCTCTTTAAAAGGATATTGGAATTGGGCAAATTTTGATTTAAAATAAAAGCAATCTTCAGCTAGACTTTTACTGTCTTGACCATTGGCATAGAGGAGGGCTGTCTCGATACGAGACTCAAACTCCTCAGCTGACAAGGCCTTATCAATGTAGTCCAGAGCAGACACTTGGTAGCGAAAGGACAGGGGCATAAACTCTGAGTGAGTCGTCACAAAGACAATCAAGGCATAAAGATCCCGATCCCGAATCTTTCTAGCCACTTCCAGACCCTTCATCTCCTCATTTCGAATCTCAATATCCAAAAAGAATAGCTGATGGGCCCCCTTCTCATGCACCTCTGCCAGTAGCTGGTCTGGCTTACCAAAGACCTCAAAAGAGCTAGGAATGATATGATGTTCCTTCAAAAGTTTCTCAATTGTCGTTTCAATCCTAGCCTGTTGGGAAAAATCATCCTCTAAAACAAATACTCTCATCTTCCTACTCTCCTTTTTTCAACCATTTTTGACGAATTTCTCTATAGCGACGTCTGGCATACTTGACAGCGTATTGACCTTCTTCTCCGAGAAAAAGGATTCTTTCTTGAAAATCAATCGATTTTAATTTATCAAGATTAACCAAACAATTTCGATGACATCTCATCAAGGTTTCTCCATATTGGTCCTCAAGATTACTTAAATTTTGAACCATATTAAAACTAGCCTCTTCTGTAACAATCTTTACAGTATGGGCTTTAGTTGGATGTGCTTGGATATAGTAGATATCGTCGACGTTTACTTTATAGACTGTTTTCTGTGTCTGAATAATCATGTGTTTCATTGGATTCTCCTCCTAATACTCTTCGAAAATCTCTTCAAACTACGTCAGCTTCACCTTGCCGTACTCAAGTACAGCCTGCGGCTAGCTTCCTAGTTTGCTCTTTGATTTTCATTGAGTATAAGAAAAGAATAACAGAAAAGTTCTAGCACAAGCCCACCAAATCCTAAACAGTCTTTGAAAGCTCCTAAAAGGATTATTTTTCTACAACATTATGATGAGCTTACAACTATTTTATCATAAAATCTTAACAGTACCATTCAGGAAATTTCAATGACAATTAAAGATTTAAAGCTGAAAAAGGAGATAAAAGTGATAGACTAACAGTATCAAAACACAGTTGCTAGAAATAAGACTAGCAGCCAGATTAAAGGAGGAATTCTCATGACAGATACAGACCCTATCAAAAGAGCTCAGA
>NZ_CAUQWY010000047.1:0-9655 GCF_963521865.1 uncultured Streptococcus sp. | reverse complement strand
AAAAAATCATGAAAAATTTGAAGATTAATCTTTGGATAATGGCGGATTCTTGAATTGGGTCTGCCTTTTCATTTTGGGCTCTTTGTCAACTGTAGTGGGTTGATGAAAAGCTAAGATCTAGAAAGGACACATTTCGTCCTTTCTTTTTTGATATTTAGAGCGATGAAAATCCGTTTTTTGAAGTTTTCGAAGTTCCGAAAACCAAAGGCATTTCGTTTGATAAGTTTGATAAGATTATTGGTTGCTTCCAGTTTAGCGTTTGAATAGGGGAATTGAAGGGCGTTGACGATTTTCTCTTTGTCCTTGAGAAAGGTTTTAAAGACAGTCTGAAAAAGAGGATGAACCTGCTTTAGATTGTCCTTAATGAGTCCGAAAAATTTGTCTGCCTCCTTGTTCTGAAAGCGAAAAAGCAAGAGTTGATAGAGATGGTAGTGGTGTTTCAAGTCCTCTGAATAGCTCAAAAGCTTGTCTAAAATCTCTTTATTTGTCAAGTGCATGCGAAAAGTAGGGCGATAAAAACGTTTATCGCTGAGTTTACGACTATCCTGTTGAATGAGCTTCCAGTAGCGCTTGATAGCCTTGTATTCATGGGATTTTCGATGATACTGATTCATGATTTGGACACGCACACGACTCATAGCACGGCTTAGATGTTGTACAATATGAAAGCGATCAAGTACAATTTTTGCACACGGAAAAAGCTGTTTAGCCAAGTCATAGTAAGGGCTAAACATATCCATAGTAATAATTTTCACTCGACATCGGACGACTCTATCATATTTAAGAAAGTGATTTCGAATAATAGCTTGTGTTCTTCCCTCAAGAACAGTGATGATATCGAGATTATCAAAATCTTGTGCAATGAAACTCATCTTTCCTTTTGTAAAGGTATATTCGTCCCAGGACATAATCTTAGGAAGACGAGAAAAATCATGCTTAAAACGAAAGTCATTGAGCTTGCGAATGACAGTTGAAGTTGAAATGGCCAGCTGATGAGCAATATCGGTCATAGAAGTCTTTTCAATTAGCTTCTGGGCAATCTTTTGGTTGATGATACGAGGGATTTGGTGATTCTTCTTGACGAGAGAAGTCTCAGCGACCATCATTTTAGAGCAATGATAGCACTTGAATCGACGTTTTCTAAGGAGGATTCTAGTAGGCATACCAGTTGTTTCGAGGTAAGGAATTTTAGAAGGTTTTTGAAAGTCATATTTCTTCATTTGACTTCCACAATCAGGACAAGAAGGGGCCTCATAATCCAGTCTAGCGATGATTTCTTTGTGGGTATCCCTATTGATGATATCCATAAATTGGATATTTGGGTCTTTGATATCGAGTAGTTTTGTGATAAAATGTAATTGTTCCATATGAATCTTTCTAATGAGTTGTTTGGTCGCTTTTCATTATAGATCTTATGGGACTTTTTTTCTACAACAAAATAGGCTCCATAATATCCATAGGGGATTTACCCACTACAAATATTATAGAGCCTCATTTTGATACTCAATGAAAATCAAAGAGCAAACTAGGAAGCTAGCCGCAGGTTGCTCAAAACACTGTTTTGAGGTTGTAGATAAGACTGACGAAGTCAGTCACATATATACGGCAAGGCGAAGCTGACGTGGCTTGAAGAGATTTTCGAAGAGTATGAGGACAGCAAAAAGACTGCACGATTGATGCAGCCTTTTCTTTTTATTTGAGATAACGTTGAAGGAACTCTTTTGTACGGTCTTCTTTAGGATTGGTGAAGAGGTCTTCTGGTTTACCTTCTTCAGCAATCACACCCTTATCCATAAAGATCACACGGTGAGAGACATCACGGGCAAATTCCATTTCATGGGTTACGACAATCATAGTCAAGCCTTCTTGGGCCAGTTCCTGCATGATTTTAAGGACTTCTCCAACCATTTCTGGATCTAGAGCTGATGTTGGTTCATCAAAGAGAATAGCGTCCGGATTCATAGAGAGGGCACGAGCGATGGCCACACGTTGTTTTTGACCACCTGAGAGTTGTTTTGGTTTGGCTTGCCAGTAGCGTTCTCCCATGCCGACCTTTTGCAGGTTTTCTTTGGCAATCTTTTCAGCTTCTGTACGTTCGCGTTTAAGGACAGTTGTCTGAGCGACGATTGTGTTTTCAAGGACGTTGAGATTTTCAAAGAGGTTAAAGGATTGGAAAACCATTCCCAACTTTTCACGGTATTGCGTGAGGTCATAGCCTTTTTCGAGGACGTCTTGTCCATGATAAAGGATTTGTCCATCAGTTGGTGTTTCAAGTAGGTTAATGGAGCGTAGGAAGGTCGATTTCCCGCTTCCAGAGCTTCCGATGATAGAGATTACCTCTCCCTTGTGGACAGTGAGTGAAATGTCTTTTAGCACTTCGTTTTGGCCATAGGATTTTTTGAGGTGTTTAATTTCAAGGATTGCTTGGGTCATTATTTCAAATCCTCCGTTTGCATTTGGTTAGCACCTGTAGTATAGGTATCCATATCCATGCGGCGTTCGATGAAGCGTAGGATACGTGTTACGGTGAAAGTGAGGACAAAGTAAATCACGGCGATGATTGTAAATGTCTGGAAGTATTGATAAGTTTGTGTTGCCACGGTATTTCCTGAGAAATAAAGTTCGACAACAGAGATAACGTTCAATACAGATGTATCTTTGATATTGATGACAAATTCATTACCAGTTGCGGGTAGGATGTTACGGACTACCTGAGGTAGGACAATCTTACGCATGGTTTGGTTATGAGTCATACCAAGAGCAGTCGCGGCTTCAAATTGTCCCTTGTCAACTGCTAGGATACCACCACGGACGATTTCAGTCATGTAGGCACCAGTGTTGATTGAAACGATGAAGATAGCAGCCAGTGTGCGGTCAAGGTTGATACCGAAAGCTTGGGCAGTTCCATAGTAGATAACCATCGATTGAACGATCATTGGTGTACCACGGAAAATTTCAATGTAGACATTGAGGATCCAGCCGACTAGTTTTTGTAAGCCATAAATGGCTTTATTCTCAGATAGAGGAGCAGTACGAAAGACACCAATGGCAAGTCCAATAATGAGACCTGTGATGGTTCCGATGATAGAGATTAAAAGAGTGATACCAGCACCACGCAAGAGTTGTTGCCAGTTTTCAGAAAGAATTTTAGCGACTTGGCTAAAGAAACTACTGCTAGTCTCTTCAGTTGTTGTAGCTTCGGCAGGTTGTTCCTTGATCATACGATCCATCAAGGCAACTTGGTCGTCTTTTGAAATGGTTTCAATGCTGGCATTGATTTGGCTAATACGATTGTCATTTTTACGAAGCCCGATGGCAATAGCTGTATCTTCTTCCCCAGTTTTGAAACCTGGTTCTACTTGGACCATCTTGAACTTAGAGTTCGCAGCTTCGGCAGTCAGAGCTTCTGGGCGTTCAGAAACATAGGCATCGATGACACCAGCCTCAAGAGCTTGGCGCATTTGAGCGAAGTCCCCCATGGCTGTTTCTTTTTTAGCACCTGGGATTTGTGCAATCAAATCGTAAAGGTAAACACCTTGTTGAGAAGTGATTTTTGCACCGTTAAAGTCATTCAAAGATTTGACATTTGCGTAGGCAGAATCTTTTTTGACTAGTAGAACGGGTTCGCTAGTGTAGTAACTGCTTGAAAAGGCAATTTCTTGTTTACGCTCGGCAGTAGGACTCATACCTGCGATAATCATGTCAATCTTACCAGAAGTAAGGGCAGGGACTAGACCTTCCCACTTGGTTTTAACAACCAAAGGTTCTTTACCTAAGTCCTTAGCGATTTTCTTGGCGATTTGAACATCGTATCCATTGGCGTACTGGTTGGTTCCATCGATTTTGACAGCTCCATTGCTATCATCATCCTGGGTCCAGTTAAAGGGAGCATATGCTGCTTCCATCCCGATGCGTAAATATTCATCAGCTTGAGCAACATTGACAAGTCCCAGCATCAGCAAGAGACTTGTGAAAATAGATAAGTATATTTTTCTCATGATTTCTCCTATTTCTAATCTATTAAAAAATAACTGTCTCCTATTTTATCGAAAAAAACTCTATTTTTCAATATAGGTAAGCCCTTACTTATGAAAAAATGATATAATGATAGCAAAGATAAAAAGGGGGCTTAGTTGATGAAAAAAACTTTTTTCTTATTGGTCTTAGGCTTATTTTGCCTTCTGCCATTCTCTGTTTTTGCCATTGATTTCAAGATAAACTCTTATCAAGGGGATTTGTATATTCATGCAGACAATACAGCAGAATTTAGACAGAAGATAGTTTACCAGTTTGAGGAGGACTTTAAGGGCCAAATCGTGGGACTTGGACGTGCTGGCAAGATGCCTAGCGGATTTGACATTGATTCCCATCCAAAGGTTCAGGCCGCGAAAAATGGTGCTGAACTGACAGATGTTACTAGCGAAGTGACAGAAGAAGCAAATGGTTATACTGTGAAAGTCTACAATTCAGGTCAGGGGGGCGACATAGTTGAAGTTGACCTCACATGGAATTTAAAAAATTTGCTTTTTCTATATGATGACATCGCTGAATTAAATTGGCAACCTTTAACAGATAGTTCAGGGGCTATTGGAAAGTTTGAATTTCATGTAAGGGGAGAGAAGGGGGCTGAAAAACTCTTTTTCCATACAGGGAAACTCTTTAGAGAGGGAACGATTGAAAAGAGTAGCCTTGATTATACTATTCGTTTAGACAATCTTCCGGCTAAGCGTGGAGTTGAATTGCATGCCTATTGGCCTCGGACCGATTTTGCTAGCGCTAGGGATCAGGGCTTGAAAGGGAATCGTTTAGAAGAGTTTAATAAGATAGAAGACTCGATTGTTAAAGAAAAAGAGCAAAGTAAACAACTTGTTACTTGGGTCTTCCCTTCCATACTTTCCATCTCCTTGTTATTGAGTATCTGCTTCTATTTTATTTATAGAAGAAAGACCACTCCTTCAGTCAAATATGCCAAAAATCATCGTCTCTATGAACCACCAATGGAATTAGAGCCTATGGTTTTATCAGAAGCGGTTTACTCGACTTCCTTGGAGGAAGTGAGTCCTCTAACAAAAGGAGCAGGAAAATTCACCTTTGACCAACTTATTCAAGCTACTTTGTTAGATGTGATAGACCGTGGGAATGTTTCTATTATTTCAGAAGGAGACGCAGTTGGTTTGAGGCTAGTAAAAGAAGATGGTTTGTCAAGCTTTGAGAAAGACTGTCTAAATCTAGCTTTTTCAGGTAAAAAAGAAGAAACTCTTTCCAATTTGTTTGCGGATTACAAGGTATCTGACAGCCTTTATCGCGGAGCTAAAGCTGCTGATGAAAAGCGGATTCAATCAAGGGGGCGTCAGCTCAAATCTTCTTTCGAAGAAGTGTTGAAAGAGATGCAAGAAGGGGTGAGAAAACGAGTTTCCTTCTGGGGGCTTCCAGATTACTATCGACCTTTAACTGGTGGGGAAAAGACCTTGCAAGTAGGTATGGGGGTCTTGACTATCTTGCCCCTATTTATCGGATTTGGTTTGTTCTTGTACAGTTTGGATGTTTATGGCTATCTTTACCTCCTCTTGCCAATACTTGGTTTTCTAGGTTTAGTTTTGGCTGTTTTCTATTATTGGAAGCTTCGATTAGATAATCGTGATGGTGTCCTAAATGAAGCAGGAGCAGAAGTCTACTATCTCTGGACCAGTTTTGAAAATATGTTGCGTGAGATTGCACGATTGGATCAGGCTGAATTGGAAAGTATTGTGGTCTGGAATCGCCTCTTGGTCTATGCGACCCTATTTGGCTATGCGGACAAGGTCAGTCATTTGATGAAAGTTCATCAGATTCAAGTGGAAAATCCAGATATCAATCTTTATGTAGCTTATGGCTGGCATAGTATGTTTTATCATTCAAGCGCGCAAATGAGCCATTATGCTAGTGTCGCAAATACAGCAAGTACCTACTCCGTATCTTCTGGAAGTGGAAGTTCTGGCGGTGGTTTCTCTGGAGGCGGAGGTGGTGGAAGTATCGGTGCCTTTTAAAGAGAGCTATCACTGGCTGAAAAAATATGCTATAATGGAAGATAGAAAAAGGAGTAATCTATGTATCTTATTGAAATTTTAAAATCTATCTTCTTCGGGATTGTTGAAGGAATTACGGAATGGTTGCCGATTTCCAGTACAGGTCACTTGATTTTAGCAGAGGAGTTTATCCAATACCAAAATCAGAATGAAGCCTTTATGTCTATGTTTAATGTTGTAATTCAACTTGGTGCGATTTTGGCGGTTATGGTCATTTACTTTAACAAGCTCAATCCTTTCAAACCGACTAAGGATAAGCAGGAAGTTCGTAAGACTTGGAGATTGTGGTTGAAGGTCTTGGTTGCCACTTTGCCTTTACTTGCCGTCTTTAAATTTGATGATTGGTTTGATACCCACTTCCATAATATGGTTTCTGTTGCTCTCATGTTGATTATCTATGGAATTGCCTTTATCTATTTGGAAAAGCGTAATAAAGCGCGTGCTATCGAGCCAAGTGTAACAGAGTTGGACAAGCTTCCTTATACGACCGCTTTCTATATCGGACTCTTCCAAGTTCTTGCCCTTTTACCAGGGACAAGCCGTTCTGGGGCAACGATCGTCGGTGGTTTGTTAAATGGAACCAGTCGTTCTGTTGTGACAGAATTTACCTTCTATCTTGGAATTCCTGTTATGTTTGGAGCTAGTGCATTAAAGATTTTCAAATTTGTGAAAGCAGGACAGCTCTTGAGCTTTGGGCAATTGTTCTTGCTCTTGGTTGCGATGGGAGTCGCTTTTGCAGTCAGCATGGTCGCTATTCGCTTCTTGACCAGCTATGTGAAAAAACACGACTTTACCCTTTTCGGTAAATACCGCATTGTGCTTGGTGGTGTTTTGCTACTTTACAGTTTTGTCCGTTTATTTGTATAAGAAAAACCTTGAAGGGTCCAGGCTCTTCAAGGTTTTATACTCAATGAAAATCAAAGAGCAAACTAGGAAGCTAGCCGCAGGTTGCTCAAAACACTGTTTTGAGGTTGCAGATAGAGCTGACGTGGTTTGAAGAGATTTTCGAAGAGTATTAAAATCCAGTCACGGTAATCCCCAACAGGCGGACACCTCTTTCTTTCTCGCTTAATTCTTCATAGAGTTGCAGGGCTATTTGGCTTATCTGGCTAGCATCCTGTGTTTTTTGAGAAAGACTTTTTCGTTTAGTGAGAGTTGAAAAGTCCTCGTAGCGGATTTTCAGAATGACAATTTTTCCAGCTTTTTCTTGCTGATTGAGATTGAGAGCGACTCTTTCTGATAGGAGAGTCAGCTCTTTTTTGATGTCTTCTTCAGCACGGAGAATCTTCCCATAGGTTTTCTCCTTCCCGATTGATTTACGGATGCGATTGGATTTGACTGGGGAATTGTGGATGCCACGAGCCTTTCGATAAAGGTCATAACCCAGTCTACCAAAACGATCTATCAGAGTCACTTCAGGAACTTCAAGTAGGTCAGCGCCGGTAAAAACACCCATGTGATGAAGACGTTCTACCGTCTTCTTTCCTACTCCATGAAACTTGGAAATATCCATTTGTTTGAGAAAATCCTCAGCCTGATTAGGTAGAATCACTGTCAAACCATGTGGCTTTTGATAATCACTGGCCATTTTAGCTAAGAATTTGTTGTAAGAAACACCTGCGGAAGCAGTTAAATGGAGTTCTTGCCAGATATCCTCTTGAATGAGCCGAGCGATTTTGACTGCTGACTTGATACCGAGTTTATTTTCTGTCACGTCTAAATAAGCTTCGTCAATGCTCATAGGTTCTATCAAATCTGTATAGCGCTTAAAGATAGCTCGAATCTGGAGTCCCACAGTCTTGTATTTCTCATAATTTCCTGAGATAAAGACGGCCTGGGGACAACGTTCATAAGCTTCCTTGGAACTCATGGCAGAATGGACACCAAAAGCTCGTGCTTCATAGCTACAGGTAGCAACGACTCCCCGCCCACCTGTTTGCCGAGGATCGCTTCCGATAATGACAGGTTTTCCTTTGAGTTTAGGATTATCTCTGATTTCCACCGCAGCAAAAAAGGCATCCATGTCAATATGGATGATTTTTCTTGACAAATCGTTTAATAAGGGAAAAATCAACATGCCTAGCACCTTTTTACTGCTTATTTTCTTTTATTATACCCTTTTTTCTGAAAAAAAGAAAAAAGGACTTTATTTTTTCAAAAATATAATACAGTTTGGCATAGAGAACAGTCTGTGTTAGAAAAGAAAGTGTAAAAATAAGGAACTTTCGCTTGTTGAAATCGGTTACTGTATGGTATACTAGTTTCATAAATGTAACAGATGACTGTTACTAGAAAGAAAACAGAGGACATTAACATGGTTGTTAAAACAGTTGTTGAAGCACAAGATATTTTTGACAAAGCTTGGGAAGGCTTCAAAGGCGTAGATTGGAAAGAAAAAGCAAGTGTATCACGCTTCGTACAAGCTAACTACACACCTTACGATGGAGACGAAAGCTTCCTTGCAGGACCAACAGAACGTTCACTTCACATCAAAAAAATTGTAGAAGAAACTAAGGCTCACTACGAAGAAACTCGTTTCCCAATGGACACTCGTCCAACATCTATCGCTGATATCCCAGCTGGATTTATCGATAAAGAAAACGAAGTTATCTTCGGTATCCAAAACGATGAACTCTTCAAATTGAACTTCATGCCAAAAGGTGGTATCCGTATGGCTGAAACTACTTTGAAAGAAAATGGATACGAACCAGACCCAGCTGTTCACGAAATCTTCACTAAATACGTAACAACAGTTAACGACGGTATCTTCCGTGCTTACACTTCAAACATCCGTCGCGCTCGTCACGCACACACTGTAACTGGTCTTCCAGATGCATACTCACGCGGACGTATCATCGGTGTTTACGCACGTCTTGCTCTTTACGGTGCAGACTACTTGATGCAAGAAAAAGTAAACGATTGGAACGCAATCGAAGAAATCGATGAAGAAACAATCCGTCTTCGTGAAGAAATCAACCTTCAATATCAAGCATTGCAACAAGTTGTTCGCTTGGGTGACCTTTACGGAGTTGATGTTCGCAAACCAGCGATGAACACTAAAGAAGCAATCCAATGGGTTAACATCGCCTTCATGGCTGTCTGCCGTGTTATCAACGGTGCTGCTACATCTCTAGGACGTGTGCCAATCGTATTGGATATCTTTGCAGAACGTGACCTTGCTCGTGGTACATTTACTGAATCAGAAATTCAAGAATTCGTTGATGATTTCGTTATGAAACTTCGTACAGTTAAATTTGCTCGTACAAAAGCTTACGACCAATTGTACTCAGGTGACCCAACTTTCATCACAACTTCTATGGCTGGTATGGGTAACGACGGTCGTCACCGTGTTACTAAGATGGACTACCGTTTCTTGAACACTCTTGACAACATCGGTAACTCACCAGAACCAAACTTGACAGTTCTTTGGACTGACAAATTGCCATACAACTTCCGTCGCTACTGTATGCATATGAGCCACAAACACTCTTCTATCCAATACGAAGGTGTAACAACAATGGCTAAAGACGGATATGGTGAAATGAGCTGTATCTCATGCTGTGTATCTCCACTTGACCCAGAAAATGAAG
>NZ_CAUQWY010000046.1:0-9879 GCF_963521865.1 uncultured Streptococcus sp. | reverse complement strand
TGTCCCAGTCAACCTTTGCAGGGGAAACTTGGTATGATATGGTCTGGGAAGCTAATACTCTTCGAAAATCTCTTTAAACCATGTCAGCTCTATCTGCAACCTCAAAACAGTGTTTTGAGCTGACTTCGTCAGTCTTATCTGCAACCTCAAAACAGTGTTTTGAGCTGACTTCGTCAGTCTTATCTACAACCTCAAAACAGTGTTTTGAGCAACCTGCGGCTAGCTTCCTAGTTTGCTCTTTGATTTTCATTGAGTATAAAAAATAAGCCAGAAAAGTATGCTAGGTTGCTTTTCTTTCGTTTTTAAGATATAATATTATGGATTGTCAACGAGGAGGAAAAACTTTTGAGTGAAAAATCAAGAGAAGATGAAAAATTAAGCTTTAAAGAGCAGATTTTACGAGATCTAGAAAAATCAAAAAGTTATGATCAGACTCTAGCAGGAGATGAAAACAGAGCTTCTATTCCTACAAGTGGACTGTCTGCTGAGGAGTTGATGGCTGATTCCTTGTCAGCGGTAGAAAATATTATAAATAATGCTCCAGCAGTTCCTAGTCATCCGAGTCAGGATGCTCTAGCAGTTCCTAGTTATCCGAGTCAGGATGCTCCAGTGGCTCCTAGCCATCCAAGTCAAGATGTTCCTGCTTCACCAGCCAATGAGAGCGGACCAAGACCAGGACCAGGTTCTGTTAGACCTAATAAAGTCGAAAGAGAATATAATGAAACCCCAACAAGGGTAGCTGTGTCCTATAAGACAGTAGAGAAAAAAGAAGAACAGGCACGTCCAGAAGCACCGACGCCTGTTACAGAAACAGTGGACATCATCAGTGATACACCACGCCGTAGCCGTAGAGAAGTAGCAAAACCAGTTAAGTCTAAGAAAGAGAAGAAATCTGGATTCAAGGCCTTCTTCATTTCTTTACTGATTTTTCTTGCCTTACTTTCGGCAGGTGGTTACTTTGGTTATCAGTATGTGCTGGCTTCATTAGAACCAGTTGATCCTACTTCAAAAGAATATGTAACAGTTCAAATCCCTGAAGGAGCCAGTGTTCAAGAAATTGGTTCAACTCTTGAAAAGGCAGGTTTGGTGAAACACGGCATTGTCTTTGGTATGTATACTAAGTACAAGAATTATTCAGATTTGAAGGCTGGATATTACAATCTGCAGAAGAGCATGAGTACGGATGACTTGATCAAGGAATTGCAAAAGGGTGGTACAGCTGAAGCACAAGAACCTGTACTAGCCAGCTTGACGATTCCAGAAGGCTACACGATTGATCAAATTGCCCAAGCGGTAGGTCAATTGCAAGGTAACTTTAAAGAGCCTTTGACTGCGGATGCTTTCTTGGCTAAAGTTCAAGATGATAACTTTATCAGTCAAGAAGTTTCTAAATATTCAAACTTACTAGAAAGCTTGCCTACAAAAGAAAGTGGAGCTCGCTACCGTTTGGAAGGTTTCCTCTTCCCAGCTACCTACTCTATCAAGGAAAGCACAACTATTGAAAGCTTGATTGACGAGATGTTGGCAGCCATGGATAAGACCTTGACTCCACACTATAATACAATTAAGTCTAAAAACTTGACAGTTAATGAATTGTTAACCATTGCTTCATTGGTAGAAAAAGAAGGAGCGAAAACTGACGATCGTAAGATGATTGCAGGTGTCTTCTACAATCGTTTGAATCTTGGTATGCCTTTACAAAGTAATATTGCTATTCTCTATGCTGAAGGAAAACTTGGTCAGAAGATTAGTCTTGCTGATGATACTGAAATTGATACAACCATCAATTCTCCGTATAATGTTTATATAAACCAAGGTCTGATGCCTGGACCAGTAGATAGTCCAAGCGCGGATGCTATTGAATCAAGTATCAATCAAACTAAGAGTGATAACTTATTCTTTGTAGCAGATGTTACAGATGGCAAGGTATACTTCGCTACGAACAAGGCAGATCATGACCAAAATGTTGCACAACATATCAATAATAAATTAACGCAATCAAGTAGTTCAAACTAAAATTATGTGGTTTTCCACATAATTTTGTTTTAAAAAATAAAGTAAAAGAAAGTTGAGAAAAATGGCAGAAAAAACATATCCTATGACACTTGAGGAAAAGGAAAAACTAGAAAAAGAATTAGAAGAATTGAAATTGGTTCGCCGACCAGAAGTGGTAGAACGTATCAAGATTGCCCGTTCATACGGTGACCTTTCAGAAAATAGTGAGTATGAAGCAGCTAAGGATGAACAAGCCTTTGTCGAAGGACAAATCTCTAGCTTGGAAACAAAAATCCGTTATGCTGAAATCGTCAATAGCGACTCTGTTGCCCAAGACGAAGTCGCAATTGGTAAAACAGTGACTATCCAAGAAATTGGTGAGGACGAAGAAGAAGTTTATATCATCGTGGGTTCAGCTGGTGCGGATGCCTTTGCAGGTAAGGTTTCAAATGAAAGCCCGATTGGACAAGCCTTGATTGGTAAGAAAACAGGTGATACAGCAACCGTCGAAACACCTGTGGGTAGCTATGATGTAAAAATCTTAAAGGTTGAAAAAACAGCCTAATGATTAAAGGGAGTAGAAGGAGGGAAACGCCCTGATTACTCCCTTTTAGGTTTAAAAAGAATTGGAGACTATATGAGTTCAAAAAAGAAGCAAAATAAGATGGAGCGTGGTCTGACCAATCGTCACGTACAGGTTATGGCCATTGCTGGAACTATTGGAACAGGCCTCTTTCTGGGGGCTGGTCGTTCTATCAGTTTGACAGGACCTTCGATTGTTCTAATTTACCTGATTACAGGAGCTTTTATGTTCCTTATGATGAGAGCGGTCGGAGAAATGCTCTATCAAGATCCTGAGCAACATACCTTTATTAACTTTATTACTCGCCATTTGGGTAAGGGCTGGGGACATTTTGCAGTCTGGTCTTACTGGCTATCCGTTGTCTTTATCGGTATGGCGGAAATCACAGCTATCTCTCACTATGTTCAGTTCTGGTTTCCTTCGTGGCCTAGTTGGTTAATTCAAGTTGGATTTTTAACTGTTTTAGGTTTGGTCAATCTAATAGCTGTTAAACTTTTTGGAGAAGTTGAATTTTGGTTTGCTATGATTAAGATTGTAGCTATCCTTGCTATGATTGTGACGGGTATCTTTATGGTTCTAACAGGTTTTGAGACACCTCATGGAGTAGCTAGTTTAGCCAATATTACGGATAATTTCTCACTCTTCCCTAATGGTGGTGTCAACTTTGTTATGGCTTTCCAGATGGTCTTCTTTGCCTACCTCATGATTGAGTTTATTGGGGTAACGACTTCGGAAACAAAAAATCCACGTCAGGTCTTGCCAAAGGCAGTTAAGGAAATTCCTTTACGTATTGCCTTTTTCTATGGAGGTTCTCTAATTGCCATTATGGCGATTATTCCGTGGCGAGATCTAGCTTCAGCAGATTCACCATTCGTTACGGTATTTGAACTAGCAGGTGTCAAATGGGCAGCAGCCTTGATTAACTTTGTTGTCTTGACGTCAGCAGCATCAGCTCTGAACTCAACCCTCTACTCAACAGGGCGTCATTTGTATCAAATAGCTCAGGATTTGCCAAATCCTCTCTTAAAAGCGATCAAAGCAGATACCTTATCTCGTTATAATGTTCCTCAAAATGCAATTTTGGCCTCAACTATTTTAATTGCGACAGCTGCTTTTATCAATGTCCTACCAGGAGTTTCGGACGCCTTTGCCTTGATAACAGCTTCTTCATCAGGTGTTTATGTAGCTATTTATATCTTGATCATGGTGGCTCACCTTAAATACCGCAAGTCACCAGACTTTATGGAGGATGGCTATCTTATGCCCCATTATCGTTTCTTAAACCCGTTAACCATGCTCTTCTTTACCTTTGTCTTTGTAACCCTCTTTTTACAAGAGTCTACCTTTGTAGGAGCAATCGGTTCAGCTATCTGGATTATCGGATTCGGAATTTATAGCCAGTGGAAATTTAGAAAATAGATTTGAAACTCATCAACTTAGGTTGGTGGGTTTTTCGTTATACTCTTTAAAAATATCCTTATACTCAATGAAAATCAAAGAGCAAACTAGGAAGCTAGCCGTAGGTTGCTCAAAGCAGTGCTTTGAGGTTGTAGATAGAACTGACGAAGTCAATAACATATCTACGGCAAGGCGAAGCTGACGTGGTTTGAAAAGATTTTTGAAGAGTATTAACTAATGTTAGCATTACTTAGGGTTAGGTTTGCTCTGTAAAGAAAATTTAACAAAAATTTAATATAAAAACACTTGACAATTTTCGGGGGGGGGGGGGGTAGAATGATTGTGTAAAATTATGCATAAAACAAAAGGTTTTTATATATTATTATATTAGTTTTTTTGTCAATGCTAATGAAACAATTATAGAAGTAAGGATGTGAATGATAAAATGGTAAAGAAATGACCCTGGTATGTAGGGGACTTAAAATATCATAAAATAAGTGAATCAGTTAGAAATCACGTATTGTAACGCTATATGTTTTTCGTACTTAGAGCCTTAAGCGAAATGAAAGTAGAGGAAAGGATCTATGAGATGAAGGAGAGCGAAAAATTAGTTGGAACTCAGACTGAGATGATTTAAAGAAGTAGAATAAAGAAATGCGAATATTAAATCTGACTCTACACTCAGTTGTTGCAAAAGAGGAAAGAACTATGGAAGATATAAAAAGAAGCCTTTTTGGATATAACAAAAAGGAAGTAGACGACTTAATCCTAAGTCTGGAAAGAGAAAATAATCGTCTCAAACAAGAACTGCTTGGAAAGACTGAAGCCGTTGAACAGTTAAATGCACAATTATATAAATATCACTCTCAAGAAGAGCTGATTAGTGAAGCTATCATTGATGCAAAAAAACTTTCAAAACAATTGTTAGACGAAGCTAAACAACAAGCAACAGAGATGATTGATGCAGCAAATAAATCCATCTCGGATGAGTTCGAACGCTTTAATCGAACAATGAAAACATTGAATGAACTTAAGAACAAAGTGATCGCACAGAAGACGGAGTTATCTAAGGAGTTACAAGAAGTTTTATTACGTTATAAAAGCGCTTTCGAGAACTCAGAAACAGAGGACTTTGTTCGTATCAAAGAACATTTAGAAGATGAGCTTACTCATTCAGAAGAACTGTTCGAAAATTCTAAGCAGATTATTTATATTCCTGATTTGAATCATAAAAACTAACATCAGAAATAAGGAAGGACATAAAAAACGTGAAAAAAGTGGAACAGCAACAAATATATTCTATTCGTAAGAATAAAGCTTATGGAGCAAGTTCAGTATTAATTGGTTTAATGGGAACTACTTTACTATTGGGAGGATTGACGCCTGCCGTTCAAGCAGAGGAGAATGATGTAAAACCAGAACCAAAACCAGTAGATGCATCAGATTCAGATGTGACCAATGCTTCAACAGTTGAGACGAATCATCTGATTATTACATCGTCTCAACCGAATGCAAGTGAGTCGAAACCAGAAACAAAACCGGCAGACAAACCGGAGTTGAAGGAAGATAATGCTCCGACAAACGAAACGAAACCACTTGATAGTACACCAGCTCAACCAAAAGAAGAAATAGTTGCACCAGCTAGTGTACATGCGGAAGCAAAACCAACTGAAGCGGGAACAACGGAAGCAAAACCAAGTGAAGAGACAGCTACTGCTAAACGTGCAGTGAGCATTGTCTATAAAGTACGCTATGTAGATCGTAAATCTCATAAAGTAGTTCATGAAGTAACGAAGACGAAAACAGTAGAAACTACTGAAGCAAAAGCAAAAGCTAGCGTCACAGAAAATGGTGCAGAACTGGCAAATAATAGTCAATTAGAAAACTATAATGTTCCAGAAGGCAATCCAACAACCTTTACAAAAGAAATTGTTGAGGGAGCAGACAATGTATTTGTATATGAAGTAGAAGGCTTTGGAGAAGCGGAAACACCTAAAGAACGTACCGCTGCTCTTAAAGATACGGTAGAATATATTGATAAAAAGTCTGGACTCGTCTTAGCAAGTGAAGAAAAGGAAGAAACAGTCTCTACAACAGAAACAGTAACGAAAGAAGAAGTAAAGGTTCGTTATGAGAATACAATGATTGAAATCAAAGCTTTAAATGCTGAAGCAGAACAATTATTGAAAAAAGTTCGTCCAAGTGAATTATCAAAAGCAGGTTTGCAAGCTACTTATCAATTAGCTAAACAAGAAGAAGCTGCTGCTCAAGTCTTATTATCAAAAGAAAACGTAACAAAAGCTGAATTACAATCAAATTTAGAACGATTGGAAACTGTTGTTGAACGTTTGTACTCTGAATTAAAAGCCAACGGACATTCTGGGAATGTTCGGTTTATGTTGGCGACGGGAACAGCAACTAATGAAGCACCATATATGACAATGGAACGGTATTTTGGGGATGAAAGGATTCGTGCTGACCGCGATTACAAATTCATAAAAGACGGTTCTACAGTAGAATTAAAGTATAAAATGGGACTCACAAACATTACTTCTGATGAAGTTGAACTAACTCCAGATGCTAAGAAATTAGGCTTTCGTTATAATGATGGAGGAAAAGATGACCGCTATTTAACCCAAACGCTTACTTTAAACAATACGGTTCCAAAAGGCATTTATACTATAGGCCTTCAATCTAAAACAAATCCTACTGTTAAGATTACAGCTAGACTAACGATAGAAGAACCGCCTGTTTATCGGTTGGCTGATAATGATGATAATAATAAAGAAGACAATTCTGTTGACTACGATATAGATAGCCATACAGCTTATATGACAGTAACTCCATTTGGTTATTTTTTATATTCTCGTGACAAAGCACAAACAATAGCGGATGCAACACCAGATAGCCCGCAATATACTTCTAATCTTTGGTTGACTTTACCAGGTCGTAGGAGTGAATATAGTATTGTAGGTAATACTGCACCTGTAACCATCACTAAACTAGAGCAAACCGGAGGTAGTCCAGGTGTTCAGGTCGAGCTTGTAAAAACTGGCCCCGTAACAGCAGATAATGTCTTTGACAATGGTTATTATAAAACACGAACCCCCTATCGTTTAAACTTTAAAAATCTTCCAGCAAAAGCTGGCACCTATTTTCTTGATTTTCAAGTGACGGATAATCTTGGTCGAGTAACCAATCATCATTTAAATATTGTTACTAGGGAAGTATCACAAACAATGCCATCTGGAACCTTTCTATCTGATTATTCTTTGTATAGTGGTAAGTATACTTTAACCAATGCTGATGTTATGTTTGATGCGGACAAGCTTTATCGCGTAACGAATCCAATTCCAGTGGCTGTGCCTATCTCGGATAAGGAGCAGAATCTAGGAAACTTGGTATTGAATAAAGCGAATGCGACTTTAACGGTTGATAGTAAACCTGATGGGGTTGAGATTACCCAAGATCCTGAAGATTCAACGAAGTATAAGATTGTTAAACAAAATGGTAAAACATTAACGACAGGAGTATATACTATTACTGCAACAGCAAAAGACGGACACTTTGGAGCCAATGTCCCAGCTCGTACCTATAAGTTTGAAGTGATGGATGGGTTAAATCCTATTTCCGATCAAAGCTGGCAAGAAGGACAAGCTATCCCAACTATTCCTGTTTCGATGACAAATGGTAGTAAGATTACGAGTCTATCAGTTGAGTCTGATGGAGGACATCTCTACCTAAGTCCTAATGCTGACAATACAGGTCTAACAGGTTATGCTTTAAAACATACAGATGCGCCACAAAGAGCGATTGTAACAGCTACTTATACCAATAATGAAGGTCAAAGCCGTCAGATTAAGACAAGCTTTACCTATACAGTTACCCCTCCACCAGTTTCTGATTTAACTTTATCTATAACGAATGATAAGCAAACAGTTTCAGAAGGAACTAAATTCGCAGATATGGTTGCAACAGCTACTGATGGCGCAACGGTTACAGTAGGAACACTGCCAGATGGTGTTTTGTATGATAGCAATAGCAAAACATTATCAGGCACTGGATTATATGAAGGACATTATGTGATTCCAGTTACTGCTACAAAAGATGGGGCTTCCATTACTAAAGTAGTCGATTTGACAGTAACGCCAGGAAACTTCAGTGTTCCAGAAGCTAGTTACACATTTACAGCAGGTAATGAGATAGCTCCGATTACACTTAAAATCCCTGCCAATGCGACAGTAAGTTCAGTTGGAGGTGCTTTACCTAGAGGTTTAAGCTGGTCTACGGACAGAAAAACAATCACAGGAACACCAACTCAAGTAGGGACATTCCAAACATATGCTTATGTATATAGAACTGATAAATCGGGGAATAACCAGTATGCCTATGCGTATGTCAATATCAAAGTAGAAAGTGTTCCTCTAAACTTTTCTATTCCTGATAATACAAAGACAGTAAAAGTTTTAGATGAACTTCCTCCTATTCGGTTACAAGCAGATGGAGCGGTGCTATCGATAGCTTCAGGCTCACTTCCTCCAGGGGTGAACTATGATGCGGCAACGAAAACTGTTTCAGGTACACCAACAAAAGTTGGTACTTATACAGCAACATTTACGGCAACGAGTCCGACAATTAGTGGTAATAAAACAGCGAGTGCAACATTAACGATTGATGTAACATCACGAGATTTAAGTGTTAATGTTACGAATAAGGAACAAGAAAAAACAGTTCTAACCGCTATAGACAATGTAGTACTAACTCCTTCTGACAGTAAAGCAAGATTAGAGGTAGATACAAGTAAACTTCCGCCTGGAGTTACTTATGATTCAGCTACAAGAACGATTTCCGGTACACCATCTAAAGTGGGAGAATACTTAATCCCATATAAAGCAACCTATACTGAAATGGGAGATGCATCTCCAGTTGCTGCTGGGAATATCAAAATTAAGGTTCGCCCACTCCCGGTAAGTATTAATGTTACAGAAAATAATCAAACAGTTCGAGTGGGTGAAACGATTAAAAATATGGTGGTTTCTCACAGTGAACATTCAGATTTAGGTGCTCGTTATTTAAGTGCGGATTTACCAGAAACAGACTTAGATTCTTATCTCGAATCAACTGCTGGACTGCATTATGACAGTGCAAATCGTACAATTAGTGGAACTCCAACCAAGCCAGGTGTCTATAAAGTTCGTTTAAAAGCCACATTAGATTCTGAAACATTAGGTAAAGGTAGTGCGGAAGAGATTATCACTGTAACGGTAGTAGATGACTCAGTATCGGATCCATTATCATTAGATATCAAAAATGCTCGTCAAATGATTGCGCTAGGAAAATCTATTCGTTCAATTACTTTCACAGTACCAGATGGAGCTACGCTTAATGTGGATACAACGAAATTACCTGGTGGAGTAAGTTATGATGAGTCTACTAAGACTATTTCAGGGACACCAACAGTAGATGGATCATTTGATATCCCGGTAACAGCTACAAAGGCAGGTAAATCAATAACAAAAGACATTACAATTGATGTTGTAGACTTAACGCCACCAACGTCGACAGTTAATGGTAAAGACGGCGAAACACCAAAAGTCAAAGTAGATCGTAATGAAGAGAGGAAAGAAACGACAGTTACGTTCTATAGTGACAAGAATGCCAATAATCAGTTTGACGAAGGAACAGATACAGTTCTAGGAACTACTGTCATTAAAGATGGTCAAGATGGAGCAAATGGACACGATGGACGTGACGGAAAAGATATCCTAAACGGTACAGCAAATCCAAATCCAACGGACGGAAAAGACGGCGACAAATACGTCAATACAACAACTGGCGATGTATTCGTAAAAGAAAACGGCACATGGACTCCAGCAGGAAACATCAAAGGACCGAAAGGTGAC
>NZ_CAUQWY010000045.1:0-10344 GCF_963521865.1 uncultured Streptococcus sp. | reverse complement strand
ATTTTGAAACAAAGGATTTCATCAAGAAAGGTCCATTGTACAAAATGCTAGATGGGTCTACCTTCCCGAAATCATCCCCTTTTGATTTCAAGAAATCCGCATTAACGGGGAAGAGAATGGTTGAGGTTGTTTTTGAGTTCCAGTAAGATTCTGGTCGTGTCAAAGTATATTGAACGGTTTGGTCATCAAGAGCCTTAACTCCGACAGTTGAAAAGTCGCTTGTTTTACCGTTAATGTAGTCATCCAAACCTGCTACGGATTCTTGCACCAAGTACAAGGCTTCTGATTTTTTATCAGCTGCATATTTCAAACCAGTGACAAAATCTTGGGCAGTAACAGGAGCATATTCATCTCCATCTGCAGTATACCATTTAGCATCTTTACGCAGTTTGTAAGTATAGGTCAAACCGTCTTGAGAAACACTCCAATCCTCTGCCAAGGACGGGACATAGTTCCCATATCGGTCATTTTCCATGAGACCATCTACCAGATTGGTTACAATATCATTGGTTGTTGCACGGTTTTCTGCTAGATAGTTCAAACTTGATGGGTCACTTACGTAAACATAGTTATATGTTTTTGACGCTGTACTAGAATTTCCACAGGCACTTAACAAAATACCTGCACTTAACACGACACCTGCAAGCGTTGCATACTTGGCCTTAGACTTTTTCATCTCCAGAACCTCCTGATTTAAATATTTGTCTTATTATACAACTCGTGTTTTATTTAGTCAATAGTTTTTTTAAAAAAAATTAATCATTCCATCTACAAACTATAGAAATTATTCTACAAAATAATAAAAAAGAGAATAATTCAATCATTCCTTGATAGAAACGTTCAAATTATTCCTTTTATTTATAAAAAATTATTGAGAAATTCTTAATTTTGCTCGTAAGCGATCTGCTTGGGCTTTTCCAATCACCTTATCCAACAAATGGGTACGAAGACTCATAACTCCGTAAACTCCTCCACCCATGGCACCGACAAGGGCTACATAAAGAAAGCTCCACAAACGTCCACTTGGTTGGAAAACAAATCCAAGTATCCACTGTATGGCACCTACGCCAATAAACATAACAAGCGTTAACAAACTGATTAAAATGGTTCGCTTCAAAATTACCTTGCGCTTGACACCAGTTACTTTACAAATGTCCCGATACATCAAGACGTTAGGAATGATGAGACCGATGGTTGTAGAAATCAAAGGGCCATAACTGTGGAAGAGGGCAATGGTTGGAAGTTGCAAGACTAGCTTGGCAATCGAACCATAGATAAAATAGAGAACAGCCTTGCGGTTGCGGAACATGGCCTGAAGCATTGGAGACAAGACCATGTACAAGCCTAAAATAGTAGACTGCAAAACTGCAAAGACAAACAATCCCATAGCCAAACTATCTGGCTTGCCATAGAAGACTGTATAGAGAGGTTCTCCTACCATGACCACTCCAACAGTTGCTGGTAGCAAGAATAGGAAAAGCATAGTGATGCTGTCCTGAACGAGACGAGAAGCCGCCTTCAAGTCCCCCTTGACATAGTTTTCAGTCAAAAGCGGCAAGCCGACGCTCCCAATTGAAACCCCAACAGAAATCAAAATCATAGTGATTTTATTAGGATTAGCTGAAAAATAAGAAAACATAACAACCAAGTCTTCATTGCTATAATTGGTAAACCAACTCATACTATTGATAAAGGTCATCTGGTCCAAGATTTGGAAAAGCTGGATAGCAGACCCTGTCAGAATAAAAGGAATGGCTTCCTTAATGGTATCAACCAAGAGACGCTTACTATCTATCTTATCCCCTGTTTCAAGGACTCTTTTAAGTAATCCTTCTTGAGCAAGGAAATAAATCAAAACTGCAAAACTGGCTACCATACCGACAAAGGCCGCAAAGGTTGATTGGGTAACCGCTGCTAGATAATCTCCTGAGCCCATTTTCATAATCATAAAGGTAGCTAAGAGCATCCAGATAACACGAATGACCTGCTCAGCGATTTGGCTCATGGCATAAGGTTTCAGGTTATTCATCCCTTGGAAGAAGCCTCGAATGACACTCATAGAAGGGAAAATCAAGACCGCCCAAGCTAAACTCTGCATGATTGGGATCAAGTCTTTGCCCACGCCAGATAAGTCTGCTAGCCAAGGAGCAAAGACATACAAGATTAGGGCAAAAACTATACCTAGTCCTGTCATAAATCCTAAAAAGCTCCGAATCAGGGCAAAGCTATGCTCCTCTTCTCGCATGGTATTGTACTTGGCCACTTGCTTGGCCACCGCAACTGGAATTCCCGCTGTTGAAACCAGCAAGAACCAGGCATAGATATTGTAGCCCATGGTAAAGAGACCATTGGCTGTAGCTGCATAAGATCCCATCCAGATATACCAGGGGATGATGTAAATAGCCCCGAGTAGGCGACTGATAAAGTTACTAGCCGTTAGCCAAGCAGTCCCCCGTAACATCTGGGTCTGCTGGTGATTGTTTTCGTGCGACATAGATTCCTCATTCAATTTTGATAACTAGGAAAAACTCCTCATCTTCCATTATAAACTTTTCCTTGTCACTTGTAAATTTACGACTTTCGGTTTAAAATAGAAAGTATGATAAAGATTGAAACCGTATTAGATATTTTAAAGAAAGATGATCTCTTCCGTGAGATTATCGACCAAGGACATTATCACTACAACTACAGTCATGTCGTATTTGACACCATCTGCTATGACAGTCGCAAGGCTAAAGAGAAGAGCCTCTTTTTCGTTAAAGGTGCTGCCTTTAAGAAGGAATTCCTGATTTCTGCTATCTCTCAAGGACTCGATTGGTATGTGGCTGAAAAGGACTATGAAGTTGCTATTCCTGCCATTATCGTCAGCGATATCAAGAAAGCCATGAGTTTGATTGCCATGGAATTTTATGGCAATCCACAGGAAAAACTCAAACTCCTTGCCTTTACTGGTACTAAGGGTAAGACAACAGCAGCCTACTTCGCCTATAACATTTTATCTCAAAGTCACCGACCTGCAATGTTGTCAACTATGAACACAACTCTAGATGGTAAAACTTTCTTTAAATCAGCGTTGACAACCCCTGAGAGTATTGACCTCTTTGATATGATGCATCAAGCTGTGAAAAATGACCGTACCCACCTCATCATGGAAGTCTCCAGTCAAGCCTATCTGGTCAAACGTGTCTATGGCCTAACCTTTGATGTGGGAGTTTTCCTCAATATCAGCCCCGACCATATCGGTCCGATTGAACACCCTAGCTTTGAAGACTACTTCTACCACAAACGTCTCTTGATGGAAAATAGCCGAGCAGTCATCATTAACAGTGACATGGACCACTTTTCTGTCTTGAAAGAACAAGTGGCAGATCAAGACCATGATTTCTATGGTAGTCAGTCAAGTAACCAAATCGAGAATTCCAAAGCCTTTAGCTTTTCAGCTAGTGGGAAATTAGATGGGGACTATGATATCCAACTCATTGGCCACTTCAACCAAGAAAATGCAGTCGCTGCTGGGCTTGCTTGCCTTCGTCTCGGAGCCAGTCTTGAGGACATCAAAAAAGGAATCGCGGCAACCCGAGTTCCTGGTCGTATGGAAGTCCTCACGCAGAAAAACGGAGCCAAGGTCTTCATCGACTATGCCCACAATGGGGATAGTCTAAAAAAACTCATCAATGTTGTAGAAACTCATCAAACAGGAAAGATTGCTCTGGTTCTGGGTTCAACAGGAAACAAGGGAG
Organism: uncultured Streptococcus sp.; assembly: GCF_963521865.1. Classification (GTDB taxonomy): domain Bacteria; phylum Bacillota; class Bacilli; order Lactobacillales; family Streptococcaceae; genus Streptococcus. The sequence continues at coordinate 6,604 of NZ_CAUQWY010000045.1, read as the reverse complement.
AAAGTCGTCGTAAGGACTTTGGCCTCCTTCTCAATCAACACCCTGAGATTCAAGTCTTTCTGACTGCTGATGACCCCAACCATGAAGATCCAATGGCCATTGCAGATGAAATTAGTAGCTATATCAATCATCCTGTTGAAAAAATTGCGGATCGCCAAGAAGCCATCAAGGCAGCGATGACTATCACAAGTCAAGCATTAGATGCTGTCATTATTGCTGGTAAGGGAGCCGATTGCTACCAAATCGTTCAAGGCAAGAAAGAAGCCTATCCAGGAGATGCAGCCGTCGCAGAAAATTATTTATAAGATAGTAAAAAATCAAGGGAAATGGAACCCTTGATTTTTTCTATCTTTATTTAAAAGCGTTTTTCAAACCTTCAACGGCACCTTCTACAGCACCTTTAGCGTCTTCAACTACTTCTTTTGCCTTAGCAACTGTCTTTTCTACAGCGCCTTCTGCTTCAGTCTTGCCATCTCCAGTAACTTTACCAAATCCTTCTTTGATAGCGCCTGTTGCTTGTTCCAATTTGTTTTCAAGTGACATATGATTGTCTCCTTTAGTTTATTCCGATATGTGTTACCGGTTACATACAGTTTATACCGAATACTAAGGAAAGTCAAACAATGTGCTCAGAAACAAGAAATCAGACCAAGTAGAAAGTTAATCTCTCCTTGTCAAAATCGACGGCCAATTCATACTTTCCATCTTCCTTTTGGACAATATAACCTAGGACAACTAAACTGTCCACAAAGATATCACGTCGTTTCTGCATCAGTTGATCTTTTTTGAGAAATTTTAGCAAAAAAGTCGTCATATACTTGAGGGCATACTCAGGATTGACATCTCCCAAAATATCATAAAGTTCCTGCTGTTTTTCTGTCAAAGGATACTGATATTTGACCTTGTAGAAATAATTGGAAAGGGTCATTTTAGTCCGCGCAAAGTCCGTCTTTTCAACTAAAATAGCAGCATTGGTTTGATTTCGTAATTCTGTCTCAAAACGCTGCTCCAACAAGGCTTGATAGGTCGGACTAGCTTCGCTGACAAAAATCTCTTGATCCAGTTCGAGACTATCGAGTGTTTCAAGCATAGGAAGATTGAGGTAATAACGCTTATTTTCCCGACGAATCAAACCAGCCTTTATATACTCTTCCATGCGTTTATCAACTGCTACATCTGGAAACTTGGCCTTAATTTCCCTTAAAATCACATCATCATGCTGGTCCAGATAGCGGATCAATTCTCCAAAAAATGGCTGTCTCGTCAAACGAGATGGATTAAAAATCTGAATCATGAAGATTCCTTTCTTTACATTCTAACAGAGGCGATGCTGCCAACTGACTAGGATTGGTCCCCGGCTGGTTCAAAGGAACAGGCAGACCTAGTTCTCTGTAATACTCTCTCCAAAAATCACTAATGTCCTGCTCCCCATCACCAAATTTCATGGGAATGGTTTCAAAAATCGGTAGGGTTTCTGCCATATACTGGGAACAGTAAAAACCAGCTCCATCTGGATAGAAAGAAGCATTGTAGGGAGCCCCTAGATGTTTGCAAGCTTTTTCCTTTACAGACTTGATATCCATTTCTGAGTAAATATAGAGGTCGTACAAATGATTGGACTCAAAGAAGTCTGCTGGTTCTTGACAGACTACACCAGCCTTTCCACTAGCGTGGTAAATCATCCCATCCAAATAAATGGCAACATGGTTATAGTTGCCTGTGGAAGTCTGGATAGCCTGTCCCATGTCCGACTCATCTCTCACAAAAATCAAATCGCCATTTTCTAACATACTTCACTCCTAGAAAAAAAGGAGCCGAAACTCCTTTCGATATAAGGCAAACTAGCCTTTCCTAATTTGAATTAACACTCAAAATCTTAGGCATTAAAACTTTCAGTCAATTGAGGTACCACTTGTTTCTTACGTGAAACAGCACCAGCAAGGAAAGCGTGGTTATTTTCAAGTTTGAAGTTGAAAGCTGCTTCTACCTTGTCCATGTTAGCACCAAGTGCTAGGATTTCTGAGTTTGAGTTGACGATATCTGTAATCATCAAGACAAAGTCAGAGTAATCGTTTGCTGCGTTAGCAGCTTGCATTGCAGCTTCAATTTCTGCTTGGCGTTCCAAAACTTCAGCGATGTCAACTGTGTTTACTTGAGCAACACGAACATTATTTCCGTTGAGTTCAAAAGTCTTAGCATCGATGTCAATCAATTCATCAGCAGATTTGCTAGCCAAGTTTGTACCAGCTTTCAACATTGCCAAACCATATTCTTCCAAGTTTACACCAGCTAATTCAGCCAATTCAGGAGCAATGACTGTATCTGTTGGGTGTGTTGTTGGTGATTTCAAAAGAAGGGTATCTGAAATCAAACCTGAAAGCATCAAACCAGCAATCTCTTTAGGTACAGCTACACCATGTTCTTTGAACATACGGTAAACGATTGAAGACGCTGATCCAACTGGCTCCAAACGCATGTAGAGTGGGCTTGCAGTTTCAAAGTTAGCCACACGGTGGTGGTCCACAACACCATAAACTTCTACTTCAGCGATATCTGATACAGATTGTTGGAATTCATTGTGGTCAGTCAGGATAACTTGCTCTGCGCCTTCTGCTTTAGCAGAAGTGATAACACGCGGTGCTTCCACACCAAAATAGTTCAAGACAAAGGCTGTTTCTTCATTTGGAGTTCCAAGGGCAACAGCTTCCGTATCCAAACCGTAAGCTTCTTTTGCAAGGTAGGCAAAGGCTACAGATGACCCGATGGCATCTGAGTCTGGATTTTGGTGACCAAATACTAGAATCTTAGACATGATAATACCTCATTTTGTTTATTCTCTTTATTGTAGCATTTTTTTCGCTTTTTGACAAAAGTAAGAGGAGTCAAAGGACTCCCCACGATTCTTCAAAATAACTGAGTAAATTTCTATCTTGATTTTCAGATAAAAATTGTTCCTTCTGTGACCTCTTCTTACGCTTGAGAAGGGCTTCTGCTGACATGGCTTCTTCCTTACTGGCAAAACCTTGAGCATAGATAAGTTTGACTGGCAAGCGTGCTCGTGTGTATTTGGCTCCCTTCCCACTACTGTGAACAGCGAGGCGTCTTCTCACATCAGTCGTATAGCCTGTATAGTAGGATCCGTCACGGCACTCCAGCACATACATATAAGCCTTATGATCCATAATAAATCTCTTCGAGTTCAGGCGTATAAGAGCCATCATCATTGTGAACAATGAGAGGTGGTAATACCTTAAAGCCGCTTGTCGAGCCATCCTTGATAGCCTCAATCAAGAGCATATTCGCTTCCTTTTCTCTTTTTGGATAAACAAACTGCAGGCGCTTAGGGGCTAGATTATGCCGTTGTAACGTATCCAAAATATCCAGAAGTCGATCAGGACGATGAACCATGGCCAAACGCCCATTAGACTTGAGAATACTCTGGGCACTACGACAGATTTCTTCCAAATTAGTCGTGATTTCGTGTCGCGCCAAGAGATAATGTTCACTCTCGTTCAGATTGGAATGAGGATCCACCTTGAAATAGGGCGGATTACACAAAATCATATCCACCTTACTTCCCTGTATACGAGAAGGCATATTTTTCAAATCATCACAGATGACTTCCATCTGCTCTTCCAAAGAATTCAAACGGACAGAGCGTTCAGCCATATCCGCCAAACGTTCCTGAATCTCAACAGCCAAAATCTGTGCCTGAGTCCGAGTGCTAGCAAAAAGTCCCACTGCTCCATTCCCAGCACAGAAATCCACAATCAAGCCCTTCTTAGGGAAACGTGGAAAACATGACAAGAGAACACTATCCACCGAATAGCTAAAAACCTCTCTATTTTGAATGATTTTAATATCTGTCGAAAAGAGCTGGTTAATGCGCTCCCCCGATTTTAATAATTGTTCTTCTTCCATGGTCTTATTATAGCAAATTTATATTAACATTACAAAAGATAGAGGTTTCTAACTAGTGCTTCTGATTCTTCAAATGTTGAAGGGCTTCCTTGGTCCAAATTGGCATCATTCGTTTAAGAGGCGCAAAGCCATAGTTAAAACGGTCGCTTGAAAAGCGTCTCCGTCTCGGAAACTGGTGCTTTTCTTCCTCCAAAGTGCGGATAGAAAGACTAGCTTTCCCTGTAAATTCATCTAAATCCACTACCTGAACCTGAACCTCTTCATCGACTTTCAAGGCTTCTTGGATATTTTCAATAAACCCTGTCCGAATCTCTGAAATGTGAATCAGCCCCGTATCACCCGTCTCTAGCTCAACAAAGGCACCGTAGGGCTGAATCCCTGTAATACGCCCCTTTAGCTTATCACCGATTTTCATCTTAGTCCTCGATTTCAATTGTTTCAATCACGACATCTTCAACTGGCTTGTCCATAGCTCCTGTCTCAACAGCAGCAATTTCATCTAAAACAGCGTAAGATGCTTCATCAGCTAGCTGACCAAATACAGTGTGACGGCGGTCTAGATGAGGAGTTCCTCCTTGGTTGGCATAGATTTCTGCGATCGGTTCTGGCCAACCACCACGCGCAATTTCTTTCTTAGAATATGGCAGGTGTTGATTTTGCACGATAAAGAACTGGCTGCCGTTAGTATTTGGACCAGCATTAGCCATAGAAAGGGCACCACGGATATTGTAAAGTTCTTCTGAGAATTCATCCTCAAATGATTCGCCGTAGATTGACTCGCCACCCATACCAGTTCCAGTTGGGTCTCCACCTTGGATCATAAAGTCCTTGATAATACGATGGAAAATGACTCCATCATAGTAGCCATCTTTTGAAAGTGCAACAAAGTTAGCAACTGTTTTAGGAGCATGTTCAGGGAAGAGCTTGATACGCAAGTCTCCGTGATTGGTCTTAATAGTCGCAAGAGGACCTTCTACTGTTTCAATGTCTACTTGTGGGAAATGCAATTCTTTTTCTACCATATCAAATCCTTCTAAGGCATCAAAAATGCCATCTTCTTCTAATGTTTTTGTAATATAATCTGCTTTTTCTTTGATGTTATCATGAGAAATTCCCATTGCAACGCTGATTCCAGCATAATCAAAGAGTTCCAAGTCGTTGAGGCCATCTCCAAAAACCATGACGTTCTCTGGTTTCAAGCCAAGGTGTTCCACAACCTTTTCCACACCCGTCGCTTTGGAGCCTGAAATCGGTACAATATCAGACGAATGTTGATGCCAACGAACCATGCGAAGTTTGTCTGAGAGACTGTCAGGCAAGTGCAAGTCATCTCCCTTATCTTCAAAAGTCCACATCTGATAGATGTCTTCTTTCTCGTGGAAATCGGGATCTACATCTAAATCAGGATAAATTGGATTGATAGCCTCACTAATCATATCGGTGCGAGTCGACAACTTGGCATCATGACTCCCAACCAAACCATACTCAATTCCCTCTTGCTTGGCCCAAGAGATATACTCCTCAACATCTGACTTCTCAATCTGATGTTGATAAATAACCTGACCTTTTTTATCTTCGATATAAGCCCCATTTAAGGTCACAAAAAAGTCAGGATTGAGATCACGAATCTCTGGCACGACACCAAAAATCCCTCGTCCAGAAGCAATACCTGTCAAAATTCCTTTCTCACGTAATTGCTTAAAAACAATTGGGATTGAAGCTGGAATAAAACCTGTCTTTGAATTCCTCAATGTATCATCAATATCAAAAAAGACAATCTTAATCTTCTTTGCCTTGTATCTTAATTTGGCATCCATCTCACTACCTCTTTCAATCTAACTCTTTCCATTATACCATAAAGTAGCTAAATCCCACATCCCCAATAAAGTCCTTGTCTCTTATCCGAATTCCTTTACTAGATACAAAACCAAATCATCATTATTTTGGCTAGTTGCATTCATTTCCAAGGGTTTATTTCTATACCAGACACCTGTCCCATCTGGAATATAGCCTCGTTTGATATACAATCTCTGGGCAGGACCATACCCCAAGTGCAAACCTACACCTAGACATACTTTACCAGAAAAACGCTTAACTCCTTGTTCCGCTTTTTCTAAGAGCCTATTGCCTATGCCTTTATTTCTAAATGGTTCAAACACATTGAAATCTGAAAGCTCTGGACAGATTGACGCAAAAGGCCCGTGTTTAGCAGAGGGCAAAATGGTAATGTAGCCCGCTACAGCACCATCAATCTCTGCAACTAAGACTTCTCTCTCCCCACTTTCCTGTTCCAGAAAATATCTAGCCAAAATTTCCTCTCTACCATGCCAACCTTGATTCATAAATCCATGAGATAAGGATTCAATATCAGACTTAATCATATTTCTAATCGTACAATTCATCTTTGACTTACCCACCTTTACTCTTTCTATTACCATTATAGCACGCCAAAGTCAGAAAAAAACTATCTCGTGAAAAAGAGGTCCACTGGACCCCAACTCGCTCTTTCATTTCAAGGCTCGTGAAAAAAGACCCAACCGGGTCTGAAAAAGAGGTCCGCCCGGACCCAAACTCGCTCTCTCATTTCAAGGCTCGTGAAAAAGAGGTCCGCCCGGACCTGAAAAAAAGGGTTCTATAATATTTGTAGTGGGTAAATCCCCTATAGATATTATGGAGCCTATTT
>NZ_CAUQWY010000044.1:0-10702 GCF_963521865.1 uncultured Streptococcus sp. | reverse complement strand
CCATCTAGCATTTTGTACAATGGACCTTTCTTGATGAAATCCTTTGTTTCAAAATCAGTTATCGAATTCAAGAAAAATCCTAACTACTGGGATGCTAAAAATGTCTTTGTAGATGATGTGAAATTAGCCTATTATGATGGTAGTGACCAAGATGCACTGGCTCGTAACTTTGTCGAGGGGGCTTATAGCTACGCTCGTCTCTATCCAAATAGTTCAAGCTTCGAAGGAATCAAAGAGAAGAATAAGGACAATATCATTTATAGCTTGCAAGATGCTACTTCTTACTTCTTAAACTTCAACTTGGATAGAAAATCTTATAAATTTACTTCAAAAACAAATGATGCTGAGAAGAAATCGACTCAAGAAGCAGTTCTGAATAAAAACTTCCGTCAAGCCATTAATTTTGCCTATGACCGTACAGCTTACGGGGCTCAATCTCAGGGAGAAGAGGGTGCAACTAAGATTTTGCGTAACCTCGTCGTTCCTCCAACATTTGTAAGTATCAATGGAAAAGACTTTGGTGAAGTAGTAGCCTCTAAGATGGTCAATTATGGTAAGGAATGGCAAGGAATCAACTTTGCGGATGCTCAGGATCCGTACTACAATGCTGAAAAAGCTAAAGCCAAATTTGCAGAAGCTAAGAAAGAACTCCAAGCCAAAGGAGTTCAATTCCCTATCCACTTGGACATGACAGTTGACCAAGCTGCTAAAAAGGGTGTCCAAGAGGCAAACTCTATGAAGCAATCTATTGAGGCAGCTTTAGGTGCAGAAAATGTTGTAATTGATATTCAACAACTCACTACTGAAGATTATGACAATTCAAGCTATTTGGCTCAGACAGCAGCTCAGAAGGATTATGATCTTTACAACGGTGGTTGGGGTCCTGATTACCAAGATCCTTCAACCTACCTTGATGTCTTTAACGTTCATTCTGGTGGTTTGATGCAAAATCTAGGTTTAGAGCCAGGTGAAGCCAATGACAAGGCCAAGGCTGTTGGACTAGATGTCTACACTCAAATGTTGGAAGAAGCCAACAAGGAACAAGATCTTGCGAAACGCTATGAAAAATATGCTGAGATCCAAGCTTGGTTGGTAGATAGTGCTTTAGCAATTCCAAATGTTTCTAAGGGTGGAACACCAGTATTGAGAAAAACTGTTCCTTTCTCAGAACCATATTCATTAGCTGGTAATAAAGGAATCGAATCCTATAAATACCTCAAAGTACAAGATAAGACAGTCACAAAAGATGAATATGAAAAAGCCAAAGAAAAATGGTTGAAAGAAAAAGAAGAATCTAATAAAAAAGCCCAAGAAGAATTGGCAAAACATGTCAAATAAGGATTTTTCAAGAAAAACGATGGTTTCGAAAGAAGCTGTCGTTTTTTAATAGAATGATGGCAAATTTGGAAGAAAAAATCTTATATTTTTTTATTTGTTTATTGGAATTATGTTATAATGAATATAACAAAAACGTGAGAAATTATTTTCGAAAATCTACCCAGTGTTAACTGAAGTATGCACATGCTAGGGTAATGTTATAGGAGGGGTGCCATCTACTGGGAAAGTAAGATAAAATGTAACAAATGATAAGTTCTTCTTTTATGTGAAGAGTTCTTATCTGCCTATTTACTAATCGTTATGGAGGTAACATCATGGGCGCTATTATGGAATTTGCAACAGAAAAACAGATTGAATCATTTCTTTCAACTTGTCATATCGAGGGACAAAGGAATTTTCTGATGGCTTTTAAGAAAAAGACATGGTTGAAATCCTTTATTGATTTTTTCATTATAGGTGGTTCCTACTATGTTCAGTCGAGTGTGAAGCCTAAAATTCTGGCATTCACACCTAAGGGGATTTTCTTGATGGACATCAGTGATATAACTGAAAATCGTTCTAATCAAGTCGTAGAGATGCCTTGGAATCAAGTTCAAGATTTTACTTATAAGACAGTCTTGAATACAGTTAGGCTGAACTGGCACTATCAAAATGAAGACTATATTTTTTCCGTGGATGTCGGTCAGATTAGTCAGCGTGTGGGCCAGTATCAATTTAACAAAGACCATTATGACTATTTAGCCCAACAGGATTTTTTCGTTCACAGTAAACCCTAGCAATCATTTTCACAAAAGAATCTGGAAGCTTTTCTGGATTCTTTTTAGCTTTACTCGATAAGTCTATAGTTTGAAACTATAACTAGCTCTTGAAAAGAAGAAAATGAGTTGATGAAAATAAGTGGTACAATAGTTACTATAGATTTGGAGGAATTGTATGAGCAAGGAATTACACATTAACACAATTTTGGCCCAGGCGGGTATTAAGTCAGATGAAGCGACAGGAGCCTTGGTGACACCGCTTCATTTTTCAACGACCTATCAGCATCCAGAGTTTGGTCGATCTACTGGGTTTGACTATACACGCACCAAAAACCCAACTCGCAGTAAGGCGGAAGAAGTCTTGGCGGCTATTGAGTCAGCAGACTATGCCCTAGCGACTAGCTCAGGGATGTCAGCTATTGTACTGGCCTTTAGCGTCTTTTCAGTAGGAAGTAAGGTCTTGGCAGTGCGTGACCTTTACGGCGGTTCTTTCCGCTGGTTTAATCAAGTGGAGCAAGAAGGCCGTTTCCATTTTACCTATGCCAATACAGAAGAAGAGTTGATTGCTGAGTTAGAGAAGGACGTGGATGTTCTCTATATCGAAACGCCAACCAATCCCTTGATGTTGGAATTTGACATCGAAAAACTAGCAAAATTAGCTCATGCTAAGGGTGCCAAAGTGGTGGTAGACAATACCTTCTACAGCCCTATCTACCAACGTCCGATTGAAGACGGCGCTGATATCGTTTTGCATTCAGCAACCAAGTATCTGGCAGGGCACAATGATGTCTTGGCTGGAGTGGTTGTGACCAATAGTTTAGAACTATACGAGAAGCTTTTCTACAATCTCAATACGACAGGGGCAGTCCTGTCTCCGTTTGACAGTTATCAATTGATTCGTGGTCTCAAGACCTTGTCTCTTCGTATGGAACGTTCAACAGCCAATGCCCAAGAAGTGGTTGCCTTTTTGAAGGATTCTCCAGCAGTTAAGGAAGTTCTCTACACTGGTCGAGGAGGCATGATTTCCTTTAAAGTAGCGGATGAAACACGCATTCCTCATGTTTTGAACAGTCTCAAGGTCTTCTCTTTTGCGGAAAGTTTGGGTGGGGTAGAAAGTCTCATTACTTATCCAACGACGCAAACTCATGCCGATATTCCAGCAGAAGTGCGCCATTCTTATGGTTTGACAGATGACCTCTTGCGCTTGTCAATCGGGATTGAGGATGCTAGAGATTTGATTGCGGATTTGCGCCAAGCCTTGGAAGGATAAGACAAAGATGGGAAAATATGATTTTACAAGCCTGCCCAATCGTCTAGGACACCATACCTACAAATGGAAAGAGGCGGAAACGGATAGCGAAGTCCTACCAGCTTGGATAGCGGATATGGACTTTGTGGTCTTGCCTGAAATCCGCCAAGCTGTGCAGACTTACGCAGACCAACTGGTTTATGGCTATACCTATGCCAGTGAAGAGTTAATTAAGGAAGTTCAAAAGTGGGAAGCGACACAACATGGTTATCACTTTGACAAAGAGGCCCTTGTCTTTATCGAGGGTGTGGTACCAGCCATCTCAACAGCTATTCAAGCCTTTACAAAAGAAGGCGAAGCGGTTCTGATTAACACACCTGTCTACCCACCTTTTGCTCGCAGTGTCAAGTTAAATAATCGCAGATTGATTACTAATTCTTTGGTGGAAAAGGATGGTCTGTTTGAGATTGACTTTGATCAACTTGAAAAGGATTTGGTGAAAGAGGAGGTCAAACTCTATATTCTTTGCAACCCTCACAATCCTGGTGGACGTGTTTGGGAAAAGGAAGTGTTGGAGAAGATTGGTCAACTCTGCCAAAAACACGGTGTTTTCTTGGTTTCCGATGAGATTCACCAAGATTTGGCCCTCTTTGGTCATAAGCATCATTCCTTCAATACTATTAACCCTGCCTTTAAAGAATTTGCAATCGTCTTGAGCAGTGCCACTAAAACCTTTAACATCGCTGGGACAAAAAATTCCTATGCAGTCATTGAAAACCCTAAGTTGAGACTGGCTTACCAGAAACGCCAGTTAGCCAATAATCAGCATGAAATTTCAGGCTTGGGTTATTTGACGACAGAAGCTGCTTATCGCTATGGTAAGGATTGGTTAGAGGAACTCAAGCAAGTCTTTGAAGACCACATCAATTATGTGGTGGATTTATTTGGAAAAGAGACTAAAATCAAGGTCATGAAACCGCAAGGAACCTACTTGGTTTGGCTTGATTTTTCAGCCTATGACCTGACTGATGAAAGATTGCAAGAGCTGTTGAGAAATGAAGCCAAGGTTATCCTCAATCGTGGTTTGGATTTTGGGGAGGAAGGAAGTCTCCATGCCCGCCTCAATGTAGCTATGCCTAAATCTCTGCTGCAAGAAGTGTGTCAGCGAATTGTGACGACTTTTACCAAACGTTAAAAATCCAGCCTTCTAGGAGAAAAGTCTGCCTAGGAGGCTATTTTCATGGGCGAAAATATGGTATAATAAAAAGATAAGGTAAAGGTAGAAATATGGCTAAATTGATTCCGGGGAAAGTCCGTATCGAAGGCGTTGCCCTTTATAAAACTGGTAAGGTTGATATTATTAAGGAAAAGAACAATCGGCTCTACGCTCGCGTTGCAGAAGAAGAACTGCGCTATAGTTTAGAGGATGATTTGGTTTTTTGTGCCTGCGATTTTTTCCAAAAGAGGGGCTACTGTGTGCATTTGGCTGCGCTGGAGCATTTTCTAAAAAATGATGAGCGTGGTCAGGACATTTTGCAGGGTCTGGAAGAAGGTCATGAAGAAAAAGAGGCTGTTGAAACCAAGGTGACCTTGGGTGGCAAATTTTTAGAACGAATCTTGTCTCCAAAATCAGACCGCTCCTATGAGTTGTCGGCTGTCGGTCAGGTGGAAGCAGGAACTAATCATATCTTGTGGACTCTGAGAATCGGGCAAGTCAATAGTCAAAAATACTATGTCATTCGGGATATTCCACTCTTTTTAAAAGTTGTCGAGAAGAGAAAACCTTATATGATTGGAAAAACCTATGAGGAGTCTCTTTCTTGGGAAGCCTTTGATGAGGCCAGTCAAGAACTTCTGACTTTCTTGCGGGGACTAACGGAGGAAGGACAGGCTCCAGACCTCTTTTTCCACAACCAAGGTCGACACCTCTTTTTCCCTCTGACCTTTTTTGAGCAGGGTGTGAATTTACTGATGACCTTGCCCCATTTTCAATTTGACCACCAAGTGGATAGTTACCAAATCCTGCTGTTTCAGGATATGCATTCGGATGCCAATTTATTTGCCTTTACAGTAACAGCATACTCGGATTATTTTGAAATGGAAATCAGTGAGAGTCCGAGGGTCAATGTCTTTTATCAGGGAGCTGTGCTTTTCCATAAAGGACAGGTTTATTTTCTAACAGACCAGCAGATGCGTCTTCTCAAGGAAATCAAAGCGTTGCCCTTGGATCAGCATGGCAAGAAATACCTGCAATTTGATAGCAGTGACCGAGATAAGTTAGCCTCTTGTTTAACTCTTTTTAGCCAGATGGGTACCGTTTCAGCTCCTGAACGTTTACAAATTAAAACTTTTGAGCCCTCTTTTTATTTTGACAGGGAAGGGGACAATCGGATTCGTTTAGAAATTCAGTTTGATTATGGGGATAGGCAGGTATCAAGCCGACAAGAGCTAGAAGAATTGCCATTTTCGAGTGATGCTGACTTAGAAGAAAGAATTTTCCAAGCCTGTTTGGCTGTGGGCTTTGAAGCAGATTTTCAATCTTGGCGTCAGGCCTTAAAAGCGGAGTCTGTCTATCATTTCTTTCATGAAATCATTCCAGGCTTTGAAAAACTCGGAAATGTTGACCTATCAGACAAGCTAGAAGAACTTTATAGTCTAGCAAGCCCTCAGGTGCAGATTGCCTCCAAGGGAGGTCTCTTGGAAATTCAGTTCGATTTTCAAGATATTGCCCAAGAGGAAATTGACCAAGCCATGCAGGCCTTGCTTGCCAATCAAGATTTTTACATTGGTGCGTCTAATCAAGTCTACTTTTTCGATGAAGAAACCAAGAAAATTCGCCAAAATCTACAGGAATTGGGGCAGTTTGAGTTAAAAGATGGTTCTTTGCAGGCTCGGAAATCCTTGGCCTACAGTTTAGCCCATCTTTTTGAAGGACGAGACCGTGTTTCTTTCTCACAAGAATTCCAGAATCTGGCTCACGATTTGACGCATCCAGAGGACTTTCCTTTGCAAGCAACTCAGGTTCAGGCTGACTTGCGAGATTATCAGGAAAAGGGGATCGGCTGGCTGCAAATGCTCCATTATTATGGTTTTGGTGGGATTTTAGCTGATGATATGGGACTTGGTAAAACCCTGCAGACCATTGCTTTTTTGACCAGTCAAGTGACAAAAGAAAGTCGGGTTTTGATTTTAGCTCCGTCAGGTTTGATTTACAACTGGGTAGATGAGTTTCAGAAATTTGCCCCACAGTTGGATATGGCTGTTGTTCATGGTTTGAAATCTAGTCGTGAAGAGATTCTTGCTGAGAGCCATCAAATCTATGTGACGAGTTATGCTACCTTCCGTCAGGACAGTGATCTTTATCAGGGGATGGCCTTTGACTTCCTTTTCTTAGATGAGGCTCAGGTCATGAAAAATGCCCAGACCAAGATAGCCCAGACCTTGAGACAATTTGTAGTGCCGTCAGTTTTTGCCTTGTCAGGAACTCCTATTGAAAACCATCTGGGTGAGCTGTGGTCTATTTTCCAAATCGTCATGCCAGGACTTTTGCCAAGCAAGAAAGAATTTATGAAATTGCCAGCCGAGCGCGTAGCTCAGTTTATCAAGCCTTTTGTGATGAGGCGAAAGAAAGAAGAAGTTCTGACTGAATTACCAGACTTGATTGAAGTGGTTTATAAGAATGAACTGGAAGACCAGCAAAAGGCTATCTATCTAGCCCAATTGCAACAGATGCGAGACCGTTTAGCTCAGGTGTCAGATCAGGAATTTCAGCGTAGTCGAGTGGAAATCTTGTCTGGTCTGATGCGCTTGCGTCAAATCTGTGACACCCCTGCCCTCTTTATGGAAGATTATCAGGGAGCCAGTGGCAAACTGGATAGTCTTCGTGACCTGCTGGTACAAGTGGCAGACGGCGGACATCGTGTCTTGATTTTCTCGCAGTTCAAGGGAATGTTGGAGAAAATTGAACAAGAACTGCCTGACTTGGGCATGACATCTTTTAAAATTACAGGTTCAACCCCAGCCAAGGAAAGACAAGACATGACCAAGACCTTTAATCAAGGGGAAAGAGATGCCTTTCTGATTTCCCTCAAGGCTGGTGGTGTCGGTCTGAACCTGACAGGTGCTGATACCGTTATCTTGGTTGACCTTTGGTGGAATCCAGCGGTGGAAGCGCAAGCCATTAGCCGTGCCCATCGGATGGGGCAGGAAGAAACGGTTGAGGTCTATCGCTTGGTGACCAAGGGAACCATTGAAGAAAAAATTCAGGAACTCCAAGAACAGAAGAAACATCTGGTGTCACAAGTATTGGACGGCACAGAGTCACGTGGAAGTCTGACCCTAGCAGAAATTAGAGAAATTTTGGGAATTTCTGAAGCCAGCACTTGAAAAATCAAGACAATACGCTATAATGAAGTGTTGAAAGGAAATAGAAAATGAGAGAAGAACGATTTCCATTGGTGTCAGATGATGAGGTCATACTGACTGAAATGCCAGTCATGAACTTGTACGATGAATCTGACTTTATCAGTAATATCAAGGGAGAATACCGTGATAAGAATTATCTGGAGTGGGCTCCTATTACTGAAGAAAAACCAGTCAAACCGATTGAAAAGCCAGTAGAGAAACCTAAAAAGGCTCCTTTAGGGGTTAAGAAAGAAGGAAAGAGCTATGCGGAGGTGGCGCGTGAAGAAGCGCGTGCGGACTTGAAAAAGAAACGCTCAGCAAGTTATCTGACAAAGGATATCACTCCTACAAGACGCCATTCTCAGCCAAGTCTAGTTAGACAGGGAAATCAACCTACCGCGCCTTTCCAAAAGGAAAATCCTGGTGAATTTGTCAAATATAGCCAAAAATTGACCCAGTCTCATTACATCTTGGCGGAAGAAGTCAAATCTATCTCTACCAAGAATGAAGAGGTAGCAGCACCTGCTCCAAAGAAAAACAACTATGATTTTCTGAAGAAGAGCCAAATCTACAATAAAAAGAATCAACAAAAAGAACAAGAACGTCGGGTTGCCCAAGAGTTGAATCTGACCAGAATTACAGAATAGGGGAGGAAACATGTCAAAGACATATCATTTTATCGGAATTAAGGGATCAGGGATGAGTGCCTTGGCTTTGATGTTGCACCAAATGGGGCATAAGGTTCAAGGATCAGATGTTGAAAAATACTACTTTACTCAACGTGGTCTAGAGCAGGCAGGAATTACCATTCTTCCTTTTGATGAAGAGAACCTAGACGGTGATATGGAAATTATAGCTGGAAATGCCTTTCGTCCAGATAACAATGTTGAAATTGCCTATGCGGACCAAAATGGTATCAGTTACAAACGTTACCATGAGTTCCTAGGTAGCTTTATGCGTGACTTTGTTAGCATGGGAGTAGCAGGAGCGCATGGAAAAACTTCAACTACAGGTATGTTATCTCACGTCTTGTCTCACATCACAGACACTAGCTTCTTGATTGGGGATGGGACAGGTCGTGGTTCGGCCAATGCCAAATATTTTGTCTTTGAATCTGACGAATATGAGCGTCACTTCATGCCTTACCACCCAGAGTACTCTATTATCACCAACATTGACTTTGACCATCCAGACTATTTCACAAGTCTAGAGGATGTTTTCAATGCTTTTAACGACTATGCTAAACAAATTACCAAGGGTCTTTTTGTCTATGGTGAAGATGCAGAATTGCGTAAAATTACGTCTGATGCACCAATTTATTATTATGGTTTTGAAGCAGAAGGTAATGACTTTGTAGCTAGCGAACTTCTTCGTTCAACAACTGGTTCAACCTTCACAGTTCATTTCCGTGGTCAAGAATTGGGTCAATTCCATATCCCAACCTTTGGTCGTCACAATATCATGAATGCGACAGCCGTTATCGGATTGCTTTACACAGCAGGATTTGATTTGAACTTGGTGCGTGAACACTTGAAAACATTTGCAGGTGTTAAGCGTCGTTTCACTGAGAAAATTGTCAATGATACGGTGATTATCGATGACTTTGCCCACCATCCAACAGAAATTATCGCAACCTTGGATGCGGCTCGTCAGAAATACCCAAGCAAGGAAATTGTAGCAGTCTTCCAACCTCATACTTTTACAAGAACCATCGCCTTGTTGGACGACTTTGCTCACGCTTTGAACCAAGCAGATGCTGTTTATCTAGCCCAAATCTATGGATCTGCTCGTGAAGTAGACCATGGTGATGTTAAGGTAGAAGACCTAGCCAATAAAATTAATAAAAAACACCAAGTGATCACTGTTGAAAATGTTTCTCCACTCCTAGACCATGATAATGCTGTTTATGTCTTTATGGGTGCAGGAGACATTCAAACCTATGAATACTCATTTGAACGTCTCTTGTCTAACTTGACAAGCAATGTTCAATAGGAAGTTCCCATGGAAATTCCAATTAAGATTATTCAGGCAAGTAAGTCTGACTTGACTGAGATAGAGGCACTTCAGGCCTCATCTTTTCTAACTGAAAAGCAGCAACCTTCCCATATCTTAGAAGAAAGTATCCGTAAGTGTGCGGATACCTTTCTTCTAGCTAGAGATGAAAATCAGCTTCTGGGCTATGTTCTAGGTGGTCCTTACCCACACAATCCGCAATGTCTAGAAATACATTCTTTGGTCATCAAGGCTGACCATCAGAGACAAGGCTTGGGGACGCTTCTTCTTGCGGCTTTGAAAGAGGTGGCGGTTGAGCAGGATTACAAAGCTATTCGTTTGAAGAGTCCGGATGAGCTGCTTTCCTATTTTGAAATGAACGGATTTATTGATGAAGAAGAGACAGATTCGCTTTATGTAGCTAGTCAAGGTTTTAGTATGATTTGGTTTAATCCCTTTTATCTGGAGGCGCAATGGAAATCAGGAAAGCAAGATTAGAAGATTTAAATCGTATCGTTGAAATTGAACTAGAAAATTTCTCGCTTGAAGAAGCCATTCCTCGCTCTGTTTTTGAGGCGCATTTGCGAGAAATTCGGACCTCTTTTCTGGTTGCAGAAAAAGAAGGCAGAATCATGGGTTACATCGAAGGGCCAGTTGGACCACACCGCCATCTGCAAGACCAGTCCTTTACAGAAGAGATAGAAGATTATAGTCATAAGCCTGGTGGTTATATCTCTGTGACCTGTCTTTCTATTGCCAAAGAATCACAGGGACTTGGACTTGGTAAAAAATTACTAACAGCCTTGAAAGAAGTGGCTCTTGAACACGAAAGAGAAGGTATTAACCTAACCTGTCATGACTATCTCATCGCCTACTATGAAAAACAAGGATTTGTCAATGAAGGCCTGTCCCAGTCAACCTTTGCAGGGGAAACTTGGTATGATATGGTCTGGGAAGCTAA
>NZ_CAUQWY010000043.1:0-10713 GCF_963521865.1 uncultured Streptococcus sp. | reverse complement strand
CATCCTTCTCCTACCGATAACTATTTATTATCACTAGTATACCATAAAGTCATCTTTAGTAGCTTGATTTGTATAATGATTTTTTTAGTTAGAATTAAATGTTATTGGTCAACTATAAAGTAAAATACTGTTTTGAAATTATATCGAATACTTTTGAGTGAATTACAAACTTACAACAACTAGAGAGTTGTGTAGTTTGAAGGAAATAAGTACAGGTTTATTAGAAAAGTAACATTTTATATGATTATCACGAAAATTCTAATTTTAGAATTATACTTTCTATTAATTTAGAACCTGTTTTTTTATTTTTAAATGTTATAATAGTGTTATCAAGTAAAAGGAGCATACTATAATTGATAACAATATAAAATCCTTACGTAAAACACATGACTTGACCCAACCCGAATTTGCACGGATTGTAGGTATTTCACGTAATAGTCTGAGTCGATATGAAAATGGAACGAGTTCAGTTTCTACGGAACTAATAGACATCATTTGTCAAAAGTTTAATGTATCTTATGTCGATATTGTAGGGGAAGATAAAATGCTTAATCCTGTTGAAGATTATGAATTGACTTTAAAAATTGAAATTGTGAAAGAAAGAGGTGCTAATCTATTATCTCGACTCTATCGTTATCAAGATAGTCAGGGAATTAGCATTGATGATGAATCTAATCCTTGGATTTTAATGAGTGATGATCTATCTGACTTGATTCATACGAATATCTATTTAGTAGAAAATTTTGATGAAATAGAGAGGTATAGCGGCTATTTGGATGGAATTGAACGTATGTTAGAGATATCTGAAAAACGGATGGTAGCCTAATGGAAATCCAAGATTATACCGATAGTGCATTCAAACATGCTTTAGCTCGGAACGTTCGCTCACTGACAAGAGGAAAAAAGTACAGTAAGTAACCTATAGCGATAGAAGGTGTATCCAGATGGCTCATTCCTTATCTCAGAAACCAACTACAATGGCAATCCAAACTATACCTTCCATATTATATCTGGAGTGGATAGTAGCTGAGTTTTACGTATATGACGAAATAAGAAAATAACATAGAATTTTTCTAATTTTTTTGGTATAATAAACTAAAAAGTATGGGGGGCAAGTTATGATTCAACGTTTAAATGTAAATACTGAAGTTCTATCTACATATATTCGTAACTCTAATACTCCTATCGAATATTTACGACAAAAATTACCTAATATTGATAAGTTTTTAAAAGGGGAATTAGAGCCTACCTTTAATCAAGTATATGCACTTTCTAAACTGATTAATATTCCTACTGGATTATTGTTATTAAAAGAGCCTATTTCTGCTAGTTCTTTGAATGTTGATTTTAGGACATTCAATTCAGAACTTTTATCTGATATTAGTTCTGAATTAAAAGATACAATTATTGAAATGCAAGAGAAACAGGAATTTTTGAAAGAAATAGTTGAGAATGAGTGCCCTTTTGTAGGTATCTTTACTTTTGATGATGATTATTCAGATGTAATTTTGAAAGCAAGAGAATTGTTAGGAAATGAAATTACCAGAAAAAGATTTGATAATTATAGAAAAATACTCGGTCAATTAGGAATTTTCATATTTTTAAATGGTAAGTATAAGGATAATACACATCGTCCGTTAAATCTAAATGAGTTTAGAGGTTTCGTGTTATCTGATAAGAAGGCTCCAATTATTTTTATTAATCAGTTGGATTCGAAGACTGGACAGTTTTTCACATTAATTCATGAGTTTGTCCATTTATTATATGGGGATAGTGATCTGTTTGATGGTGAAGATTCAAAAAAACGAAGTAAGACAGAAGCAATAATAAATTCAATAACAGCTGAGATTTTAGTTCCAAAAGAATTAATTAGTGATATGTTTGACAATCAAATAGATATCAGAACCAGTCTTGATAGTTTATCTAGAAAATTTGAAGTAAGTAAGTTTGTTATTTTAAGACGACTATATGATTTATCAATGGTTTCAAGAAAGGACTTTATGTCTTTACAAAATGAACTTGAAGCTGAATTTAAGTTAATTGAAAATATTAAAAAAAATTCTGGTGGAGGTAATTATCACAACAACCTTCTATTTAGAATGGATTCTAATTTTTTCAATCATGTGAATAATGCTGTTCAGCAAAATAAAATTACTTATACAGATGCTTTTGGTATCGTAGGGGTTGGATATAAAGGATATAAAATATTAAGCAGGGGAGGATGATAAATGTATTTATTAGATTCAAATATATACATAAACTTTTATGATAGATATTATCGTAAAGATTTTTTTCCTACCTTCTGGTCAAACTTTGCTGGTATTTTAAACTCAAGTGTTGTGATTCCAAAAATTGTAATCTCGGAAAATTACCAAGATGACTGGTTTAGAGACTGGTTAACGAATAACTACACTAAGTCCATAATTGATCATAAGTCTTATGTGGTAGAGTGGAGTGCCATTATTCAGCATATCCAGAGTAGTCCTTACTATAAAGATGCAGCGCTTATGTCACAAAAAGGATGGGCAAATGCTGATATTGCGGATCCATGGTTGATAGCTATTGCGAAAAGTATGAATTATACTATAGTTACTGATGAAGTGAAAAATGTGAATTTAAATTCTACAAACCCTAGCAAAAATGCTAAAATTCCAGATGTGTGTGACCAATTAGGAGTAAGATGTATCTCAATGAATGAGTTCTTTGAGGAAATTGGTTTATCTGTTTAAAAAGTCCTCTTTTATGAGCTCGCTGAAAAAGTCATCAACTTGATGACTTTTTTGTTATACTAGAGATGAGATGAAATAATTTAAGAGTCACAAGGCTCTAAGCTCTTTAGAACGAAGACAAACGTCATTTTTGGCGTTTGTTTTTTGTTATGGCTTCAAGCCAGTTTTTCTCGTAGAGAAAAACCTGACAAGGCTTCTAGCTTCCATTTATTTTTCCAAGTATAATCTAATTGTTCAGGTTAGATAAAGGAGGAAAAATAAATGGCTAAAACCAGTTACAGTTTATCACATACCAAATGGATGTGAAAATATCATATAGTTTTTACACCTAAGTATCGCAGTAAGACGATATATTACAAAGTAAGGTCGGATTTGATAGATATTATCAAACATCTATGCCGTTGTCGTGGCGTGGAGATTATCGAAGGTCATATGATGCCGGACCATGTACACCTGCTTGTACTGATACTTCCCAAACTTTCGATTTCCGATTTTATTGGGTATCTCAAGAGTAAAAGTGCATTGATGATATTTGATAAGCACGCTAATTTAAAATATAAGCATGGAAATCGAAAGTTCTGGGCTAGGGGATACTATGTAAGTATCGTTGGACTAAACGAAAAGACCGTAGCTAAACATATTCGCGAGCAGGAAAAGAATGACATTGCACTCGATAAGCTGAGTGTAAAAGAATATGAAGATCCGTTTTCTGATGGCGGATTTAGAACAAGGTAAAAGCCCGTTTTGACGGCATAAGTCAAGTAATATAGCACAACCTGAACGAAGTTCAGCGAGCGTCTTTAGACGCCGCTGGAGAGAAACGGCTTATAGCCGGTGTACAAGCCACCCGTTTTCACGAGTGGTTATGACTTTGGTATTCTCGTAGTGCTTGAGGGTTATTTTTCATCTGTAACACCTCCTTTCTATAATTGTTAAATGCGTAGGTCAATGTTACTCTTGAATTTTACTGATGACACGTTACTTAGGGCGTTGCCTTAAGTATATCTGTTTGCTGGCTGTTAGAATCGCCAGTTTACTGTCAAAGCTAGTAGAGCTGCAGCCTTCGGGAGATTTGCCTCCGGCAATCTCCCTCGTCTTTGTCTTCTAGCTTTGACAGTAATTAACGAAAACTTTATCATAAGCTATACATTGATTATCATAGACTTTGTATAACCGTTTTGGTATAATTGAGGTGGTTTTATAATAAAGCTCCAAATGATATAGTAGAGCTTTATTAGCTAGCAATTATGCACTTAAAAATATTGTGAGATGCCAAAATAATACCATTTGGATATAAATATAATACTATCCTTTTGGTTATAAGTCAATAAAAAGTATGGAAAAACTTAAATATGTTAAAAGATAATTTAAAAAAAGAAAGACTTAATAATGGATTAACTCAAGCTCAAGTTGCAGAAAGATTAGGGGTATCACAAGCTCAATATGCTAGGTGGGAAAATGGGGGAAGAAATCCTAAGTACGTAACAATCCAAAAACTAGCTGATATTTTTAATACCACAACGGAAGCATTAAATGGAAGATATGACGGAATTGAAGTAATTGTAAGATTGCTTAGAGAATATGATTTGACAGATGAAGATAAAAACGAAATATATAATATGGTAGAGCAATACCTTAAGGAGAGAAAATATGAGTAGCGTTTATGATAAATATGTGCGTCCGATTATATATTTTTTTGTTATCGCATTTGTTAAACTGTTTGTTGATGTTGTAGTCATCACAGCTACTGATTGGAAATATACTAATTTAATTTTTTTTGAGGCATTTTTTGCTTCTTGTTATTTGTGTTTTAGATATATAAAACAAAGTAAAAAACAACAAGAAGAGGTGGGATTAAATACCCAATTTAATTTTTCGCTTTATAAAAATATTCATTATAAAATTTACAAATCACGATTTATCAGGTTTTTAAAAGATAATAAACTCATGTTGGTATTTTTATTTCTGTCTAATGGAGATTTGTTATCTATCATTGAAAACTTAAATAAAGAATTTCTTCCTATGATTAACAAAATAGAATTAAAGAATGAATATTTACAAAAGAATTTCTTCGATTTTCTATCGTATTTGAACTATCATCAAATTCTTGTTAACTTCTTGTTCAGTTGTTATTTTTGCCTGATTGTACGGATTTTTATTAACCAAATTGATTTCCAATTGATTGAAACAGTTAGTTCGCATAAGGAGGGTGGGAATGACAAAAAGTAAATTAATTAGGGATATTGCTGAAGAATCTATTAGTTTAGAAAGCGCACTTTTAAGATTAAGAGTAATTACGTATTCATTAAAAAATTCTGAACTGCAAAAATGGATTGAAAATGAGTTAAGAGGATATAAGATAGATGATGAAATTCCTCAGTATAGGAAAGGTATTGCGTATTATATAAGATACTCAGGGATAAATAGAAATTTTACAGTTAGGTCAGCACCACTGTCAGAATCATATTTTACAGATGAAATAAAAAAATTTTTAAGAGAACGGCAAATTACTAATGGTATAGGTACGATTGAGCGTAATTTATCAATAGAAATGAGATATGACCTAATTGAACTTGCCCCAATGGTTTATAGTGCAAGTAAATGTGCTATTCAGTGTTATACATTAGAACAAGTAGTAAATAAAGCTAGTTTAGAGAATATCTTAAGTAATGTGAAAATAAAGTTGATTGATATATTACTAGATTTAGAATCGAAGTTTGGTGAACTAGACCAGTTAGATATTGATGTAAAATGTATTAGTAGTGAGGAACTACAAACAGTAAATGAAACATTGTTAGATAAAATTTATTATGATGGGAAAAGAGAAAACTATGAGTGAGTTCTTAAGTTACTTTTTGAATAATTCGACGTTATTAGGTGCATTTATTTCAATAATATCTTCATCGATTACTCTGCTTATACAAGCATATATCAAGAAGTATTTGATGGAACAAGGGGAAACCAATATTTACTATAAAACAGTTTACAATAAAATTTCATCAAATCCTTGGGGGTTTTATAAAGAAAATAATGAACTATATTTTGACCTACCACTATGGATTGAAATCCATAATACAAAAGGAACTAGACAGATTGTGAGAAATCTAAATTTATCTTTATATTCGGCTGGAAAATTTGTTTCTAAAACAAAACAGTCAACGCATTCTAGGAGAACTGTTTTGGGAGATAATGGTTCATATTCATTCTTAGTTGATGCAGGAGAAATAAAAAGATATGACTTGGAATTCATTATAGAAGGGAAAGATATAGACTTTCATGACTTTGATGAAGTTAGATTATCTTATTTTGATACAAATGATAAGTATAAAGAATATAAAATATTTGAAATTAAAGATTCATGGAAACAGTCTAATTATAAAATAAGTGATGATTGGAAAAAGTTACAGTAGGAGAAGAATATGGATTTTGAAAAGTTTGAAAAAAATAATAGGTTTCAACTACTCAGAAATAAAATATTAAGAATAAGTGATGGTGACCTAGTAAAAAAAGACTTAATCTCAGGATTAATGCTATTAAGTATAATTGCTTATATTTTAGGAACTATAAAATTTTTATGGGATAATTTGTTGGCAGTTTTATTTAATGATTTAATTATCTATGCAACTGTTTTGCATACTAATATTAAACAACTACTCAATTATTTAATAGGGTATTCTACGAGAATAGATTTGAGTGAATTTCCTGAATTAAAGGTTCCAAATATTGGAAATACGTTAAATGTTTTCGGTGTCCTAATAATAAGAATAATAATTGTTGGTATTATACTCTTCATCATTTATCGGATGTTTAAGCAAGAAAGTTTCATTAATCAAATAATTAAAAGTCTTGCAATAATTATCTTTTCAGTTATAGTTTATGGTGAATATCAGATTACAATATTCATTGGAGTAATTATCATTTCACTCCCTTTAACACAACTTGGTAAAGGGAGTGTATATAGGTTTCTATGCAATATAATTCTATTTCTAGGGCCATTAAATCTTATAGAGAATGATAGATTTGATGGAAATCAAATAGATACAATAAAAACATTAGTTCAAGTTCTAGCATGCTATATAATTTCTTTAATAGTTTCCGTACTATTTAAACTACCATTTGGTATTTGTCTGTTGTTAGTCTTAGTTTTAGTAATGAGATTCGGCCTACAATTTCAAACAAAGAATCCGCATTTAGAAATTCTATTAAAATCCATTATCTATATTTTAGTATTTACTACTGTATTGTTAACTGAACAAATAAAGGATAATGAAAGCATCTTTACGGTATTATTTGCGTTATATTTTGCGCTGGATAGATTTTTTAGTTTATACAATGAAATAGAAACTCTTGTAAAAAAAGATGAAATTAATTATTATTTGTATTTTGATAATTCATTTGAACTTTTAGAGCAAAAATATTTAACTGATGAATTTTTAGTAGCTACAATTGCTGAAATAGATGAGATTAAATTATTGGGTCAATTAATAATAAGAACAGAACTTGAGATGAAAGATAGTTTCGAAAACTTATTACAATTAATTAGAGAAAAAAGAAAAATAGAATATGAGAATTACCAGTTATTAATATTATCACTTGAATATAGAATAAAGAAAAAAGAAAATGAAAAACTTACAATAAAAAATTTCATTAAAAACAAATTAAATGATGAAAAATTGCTGGACAACCAAAAGGTACTCCCAATAGAATTTTTAGTTCTCTATGGTGAGGAATTAAAAGTACAAAAGCAATATAAAAGAGCTACTGAATTTTTGAGATTTTCAGGATATTATAGTTCGTATTATTATATAGAGAGTTATAATGAGTGTATGCAAAAAATTGAAAAGAGAAAAAAATAATTCTTTAAATGAGTTTTTTCGTATTGCAATGCGTGGTAGCTTTCGGGTAGCTAAAGAAACAAAATGAACTATTTTTCTATCGGTATACATAAAAAGAATGTTGATTTGACAGCATTCTTTTTTATTTCTAATGTATTCTCGGAATTAGAACTTGGGGCGTATTAAACTCTTGATTTTTTCAACAAGCTATGGTATTCTTTTGTTAGTTAATAAACTTACAAAAAGGAGAACAAATGTTTTCACCTACTAAATTAAAAGAAAAAAGAGAAAGTCAAGGGTTATCGCAATCACAACTTGCATCCAGTTTGGGAATCAGTAGAGCCTCATACTTTAATTGGGAATCAGGTAAAACGAAACCGAATCAAAATAATCTAACCAAATTGAGTCAGATTTTGAATGTTGATCCTCGATATTTCGAATCAGAGTATGAAATAGTAGAAACCTATCTCAAGTTAACGGAAAATAATCAAAAAGCAACACTTCATTATGCTACAGAACTGTTGAACAAACAGAATGCCAAGGTTGTAGAAATTCCTGAGCGTTTCGCTTATAAAGTTTACGAAAAATTATCAGCTGGTACAGGAACAGCTTATTTTGATGATGGTAATTACGATACAGTTTATTTTAATCATCAATTTGATTATGACTTTGCATCATGGGTGTTTGGAAATTCAATGGAACCGACATATGAAAATGGTTCTGTAGCCCTTATTAAGCAAACAGGATTTGATTATGACGGGGCTATTTATGCGATCGATTGGGATGGTCAAACCTATATTAAGAAAGTGTATCGTGAAGAAAATGGGCTTCGTTTAGTTTCACTCAATCGGAACTATTCAGATAAGTTTGCGCCTTATGATGAGAATCCTCGCATTATAGGGAAAATAGTTGGGAACTTTATGCCTTTAGAGGACTAAGTATGACTTGGTTTGATTATAGTCTCGAACCTAAAAGCGATATTGCCTTTATTGATATGAAATCTTTTTATGCAAGTGTAGAGTGTGTAGATAGAGGCCTGCATCCACTTAAGACTTCACTTTGTGTTATGAGTCGAGCAGATAATTCTGCGGGGTTAATCCTTGCTTCCTCTCCTATGTTTAAGAAGGTATTTGGGAAATCAAATGTTGGACGTTCCTATGATTTACCATTTGATGTAAAGACTAGAAAGTTCTCTTACTATAATGCTAGAAAACAAGGGTTACCGACAACGATAGACTATGTCCGTTATATAGAGGAGTGGGCAAAATCAACAGTGATTGTTCCTCCGAGAATGGATACTTATATTGCAGTCAATATGGAGATTCAAAAAATCTTTCAAGATTTTGCAGCACCAGACGATATTTATCCCTACTCAATTGATGAAGGATTTATCGATTTAACCAGTTCATTAAATTATTTTGTGCCTGATAAAAGTATTAGTCGGAAAGATAAATTAGACATCATCTCAGCTGCTATTCAAAAAAAGATTTGGAGAAAAACAGGAATTTATTCAACGGTAGGTATGTCTAATGCCAATCCCTTATTAGCTAAGTTAGCACTAGATAATGAAGCTAAAAAGACTCCGACAATGAGAGCCAATTGGTCCTATGAAGATGTTGAAAAGAAAGTATGGTCTATCCCTAAAATGACAGATCTCTGGGGAATTGGGAATCGGATGGAGAAGAGATTACATAGTTTAGGCATCTTTTCGATTAAAGAATTGGCTAAGGCTAATCCTGACTTGATTAAAAAAGAGCTTGGTATCAT
This sequence comes from uncultured Streptococcus sp., assembly GCF_963521865.1. Classification (GTDB taxonomy): domain Bacteria; phylum Bacillota; class Bacilli; order Lactobacillales; family Streptococcaceae; genus Streptococcus. The sequence goes on along the minus strand of NZ_CAUQWY010000043.1, from coordinate 1,382 downwards.
GGGCTTAGAGTTATGGTTTCATGCTAATGGGATTGATGAAAGTAATGTTCATAAACCTTATAAGCCAAAGTCAAAAGGGATAGGGAACTCTCAAGTTTTACCTAGAGATTATGTCAAACAAAGAGATATTGAGATCATACTTCGTGAGATGGCAGAACAAGTTGCTGTTAGATTGAGAAGAGCTGGTAAGAAAGCAACTGTAGTTTCTATACACTTAGGGTATTCTAAAGTGGAACAGAAACGATCTATTCATACTCAAATGAAGATTAAACCAACTAATCAAACAGCACTACTGACAAACTATGTTTTAAAGTTATTTCACACTAAATATACTTCAGGAGCTATCAGAAGTGTTGCAGTGAGCTATTCAGGTTTAGTAGATGAATCATTTGGATTGATTTCATTATTTGATGATGTTGAGAAAATAGAAAAAGAAGAAAGGCTCCAGTCCGCAATTGATGCTATTCGAACAGAATTTGGTTTTACTTCACTATTGAAAGGGAATGCTCTGGATCAAGCTTCTAGAACAATTGCAAGAAGTAAACTCATTGGTGGTCATTCAGCTGGAGGATTAGATGGACTAAAATGATAAATCGTTCTTATTTGCCTTTTTTGTCTGCAAGAGAGTATCAAGACCGTGGGATGGGTAAGTGGATGGGATTCTTTTTGTCAGAACATTCAAGTTCTCTTTGGGAAGAAAAAAATAGAGAAGACATCTCCATTTCCCTGTCAATGGAAGAGAAAGTTCTATTTGTTCGTCAACTTTATACGAATGTATTCCTTGCAACTTTTGTTTCTAAGCTCTCAAATAGAAGAAAAGTAGTCTCGGGTATTGTTAAAGAGATTGGGAGAGAGTCTATATCCATTAAATCAGACTCTGGTTTTCTTCGATTAAGATGGGAAGATATACTCGATATACAGATAGAAGGGGTGGATTTATATGAATCGTAAAGAATTATATGATGATAAATTGCAGCTGGATTATTTTTCTGAATCTTATTTACGGTTTGAGTCAGATTTTTACAAGTATTCAGCTTTAGATATACCATTAACATTTATTACTGATGACATTTTACGCACAATGGCTATGTCTCAAAAACATTATTTTAAACTTAACAAAAGTAAATCTTTAGACGGTCGTGACCATTACTTTGTTTTTTCTATCAAGATGAACAAAGATAGTAGTGGGATTAGACAGTATGAGTATCAGATACATTGTTTTAAATTTGTGAGAATTTACTAATTTTTTATTTTAAAACATATAGTTATTTCAATCAATATATTTATCGGAGGTTTCGTATGATGAAAAAGATAAGAAGTTCATTATTCAATGTCATTAAGTTAGTGAGCTAACTCTTTAAATAGGAGATAGGATTGAGAAC
>NZ_CAUQWY010000042.1:0-11768 GCF_963521865.1 uncultured Streptococcus sp. | reverse complement strand
CTTAGATGGCACTAACTCTGATTTAACTAGTGTATTGGTAGCTCATGAATATTATTTAAAACATCAAGGAGGTTTACCTGAAGATTCTCCTTATCGCTATGAAACAGCTCTGGAGATGCGTCATCGTTTTTTAAGAACTTTGGAAAAATATAAAAATTATAAAACTATTATCATTGTAACTCACGGAATACTCATGCGTCAGTTTGTGCCAAATGAGAAGATTGATTTTTGCCAAGTGATTGAGTGTGAGTTAGAGATATAGAAAGAGGTTTATCATCGCAAAAAAAAAGCGACATTTGTATGTCAAAATTGTGGGTATAATTCCCCTAAATATCTGGGGCGTTGCTCCAACTGTGGATCTTGGTCTTCTTTTGTAGAAGAGGTTGAGGTTGCCGAGGTCAAGAATGCGCGTGTGTCCTTGACAGGTGAGAAAAGACAGAAAGAAGAAATTTGTGACCGACTTGCTGCTTGTATCTTCTCGTATCTTTGAGAAGCGTCGGGCTTCTTGCTTTACTAATCCAGATTTAAAAGATTTTTTAGAGGAAAACGGTGCTAAAAGCATAGAGTTTATAGGGGTAGATGGCAATGGCTGTGTTAAGGCTTCCGTTTTGGCAGTTACCAAGGAGAATTATCAGGTTTCTGTCGATTTGTCTGCTGTCGGAGTTGGCAACCAGAAGAAATTCTCTAAAACACTGAAGCAGTGGCAAGATTGCGGAATCAAGATTGGATAGTTTTATGGGGGTCTTAATATGAAAATTATTTTTATCCGTCACGGAGAGCCAAATTACCGTGAGTTAGAGGAGCGTTCCTATACTGGATTCGGGATAGATTTGGCACCCTTGTCTGAGAAGGGACGGCAGCAAGCTCAGGAACTGAGCACCAATCCTTTACTCCCTTCAGCTGAAATAATCATATCTTCTGCAGTCACAAGAGCTTTAGAAACGGCTTCTTATGTGGTTTGTGCTACGGGACTTCCTTTAAGAGTGGAGCCTTTATTACATGAATGGCAGGTTTATGAAAGTGGCACAGATAATTTTGAAAAAGCTCGTACTATGTTTCTAGAAAATAAGGGGGAATTACTTCCTAATAGTCCTATTCAATATGAGACAGCTACGGAAATGAAGTCTCGTTTTCTAGAATGTATGTCTAAGTATCGAGAACACCAGACTGTGGTAGTTGTTGCTCATCGAATGCTCATGCGCCAGTTTGTACCAAATGAGAAGATTGATTTTTGCCAAGTGATTGAGTGTGAGTTAGAGATATAGAAAGAGGTTTATCATCGCAAAAAAAAAGCGACATTTGTATGTCAAAATTGTGGGTATAATTCCCCTAAATATCTGGGGCGTTGCTCCAACTGTGGATCTTGGTCTTCTTTTGTAGAAGAGGTTGAGGTTGCCGAGGTCAAGAATGCGCGTGTGTCCTTGACAGGTGAGAAAACCAAGCCCATGAAACTGGCTGAGGTGACTTCTATCAATGTTAATCGAACCAAGACGGAGATGGAGGAATTCAACCGTGTACTTGGAGGCGGAGTGGTACCAGGAAGTCTCGTCCTCATCGGTGGGGATCCTGGAATCGGGAAATCAACCCTTCTCCTACAAGTCTCAACCCAGTTGTCCCAAGTGGGGACTGTTCTCTATGTCAGTGGGGAGGAGTCTGCCCAGCAAATCAAGCTACGAGCAGAGCGCTTGGGTGATATTGATAGTGAGTTTTACCTCTATGCAGAAACCAATATGCAGAGCGTTCGAGCTGAGGTGGAGCGCATCCAACCAGACTTCCTCATTATTGACTCAATTCAAACCATTATGTCTCCTGAGATTTCAGGGGTGCAGGGATCTGTTTCTCAAGTGCGTGAGGTGACGGCTGAGCTTATGCAACTGGCCAAGACCAATAACATCGCCATCTTTATCGTAGGTCATGTGACCAAGGAAGGAACCTTGGCTGGTCCTCGTATGCTAGAGCATATGGTGGATACGGTGCTTTACTTTGAAGGGGAGCGCCACCATACCTTTCGTATTTTAAGAGCGGTCAAAAACCGTTTTGGTTCTACCAATGAGATTGGGATTTTTGAGATGCAGTCGGGCGGCTTGGTTGAGGTACTCAATCCGAGTCAAGTTTTCCTAGAAGAGCGTTTGGATGGAGCGACTGGTTCGTCAATTGTTGTGACCATGGAAGGGACGCGTCCGATTTTGGCGGAGGTTCAGGCTTTGGTAACGCCGACCATGTTTGGAAATGCCAAGCGTACTACGACAGGACTTGACTTCAATCGTGCTAGCTTGATTATGGCTGTTTTGGAGAAACGGGCAGGATTGCTTCTCCAAAATCAGGATGCTTACCTCAAATCTGCTGGCGGTGTTAAATTGGATGAACCTGCGATTGACTTGGCAGTTGCAGTTGCCATTGCTTCGAGTTACAAGGACAAGCCAACCAATCCTCAGGAATGTTTTGTAGGAGAACTGGGCTTGACGGGAGAAATTCGGCGCGTGAATCGAATCGAGCAACGCATCAATGAAGCTGCTAAACTGGGTTTTACTAAGATTTATGTACCTAAGAATTCCTTGACAGGAATCACTCCACCCAAGGAAATTCAGGTCATTGGGGTGACAACGATTCAGGAGGTTTTGAAAAAGGTTTTTGCTTAATCTGTGACAAATCCTCTTAAAAATGATAAGATAGGAGAAATATTTGACTATCAAATTTTCAAGGAGGGAATCGTGTCGTATTTTGAACAGTTTATGCAAGCCAATCAGGCTTATGTTGCCCTACATGGGCAGTTAAATCTGCCACTTAAACCTAAAACCAGAGTAGCCATTGTGACCTGTATGGATTCACGTTTGCACGTTGCGCAAGCTCTGGGCTTGGCACTTGGTGATGCTCATATCTTGCGGAATGCAGGTGGTCGAGTGACTGAGGACATGATTCGTTCGCTGGTGATTTCCCAGCAACAAATGGGGACAAGAGAGATTGTGGTATTGCACCATACAGACTGTGGTGCTCAGACTTTTGAAAATGGACCTTTTCAGGAGTATTTAAAAGAGGAACTAGGTGTCGATGTGTCAGACCAGGACTTCTTGCCCTTCCAAGATATAGAGGAGAGTGTACGCGAGGACATGCAACTTCTTATCGAGTCTCCCCTAATACCAGACGATGTCATTATCTCTGGTGCTATTTACGATGTGGATACAGGAAGGATGACAGTCGTAGAATTATAAATACTTCATTTAGAAAGAAAGTGTATGAAGAAAAACAGTATTTTATTTATTTTTATCTTATTGCTATGTATTGGTTTACAGTATGAAACCATCTATTATACGGATGGTTCGATATCAGGTGCGGAATATGGCCTAATGGGAGTTTCTATCTTTCTAGCTCTCTTTTACATGATTCCAGCTCTTTATTTCCTTTTCCGTATTGGGAAAAAATGGGAATTGCCAAAGAACGCCTTGATCTTATCTTTATTGGGTGGGATGTTCCTTTCAGGCTGGTTATCTAGCTTTGCTAATACCTATATCCATGATTTACTGGGTGTGCTTTTCCCAGATAGTGCATTTTTAAATGCCTTTGAAAGTGCTATTGTGGCTCCTTTGGTAGAAGAACCCTTGAAATTGTTGCCACTTGTCTTTGTTTTAGCTTTGATTCCTATACGAAAATTAAAATCTTTGTTTTTACTAGGCATTGCTTCTGGTTTGGGATTCCAAATGATTGAGGATATTGGCTATATTCGTACAGATTTACCAGAGGGCTTTGATTTTACCATTTCAAGGATTTTGGAGCGTATCATCTCAGGACTTGCCTCTCACTGGACTTTTTCAGGTTTGGCTGTAGTAGGTGTTTACTTGCTTTACAGAGCCTATAAAGGACAAAAGGTTGGCAAGAAACAGGGGGTTATTTTCCTAGGTTTAGCCTTGGGAACTCACTTCCTGTTTAATTCTCCTTTTGTAGAATTAGAGACAGAGTTGCCTTTAGCGATTCCAGTGGTTACGGCTATTACTCTCTATGGTTTTTATCAGGCTTATCGCTTTGTTGAGAAGCACGATGAGATAATGAACTAGAATATTTTTCAAAAGAATGATGCAGGGGTACAAATATGGTGCCCTTCTTTTATTTTTGATTGAAAAATAGTGCAAAAAGCGCTACAATGGTAGATGGAAAATCTTGTGAAAAGCACAAGCGATACATATATACCGGAGGAAATCATGTCTTTTTCTGATTTAAAGCTGTTTGCCCTTTCTTCTAATCAAGAATTGGCAAAACGTGTGGCGCAGGAGATTGGGATAGAGTTGGGGAAATCAAGTGTCCGCCAATTTTCAGATGGAGAGATTCAGGTCAACATCGAAGAATCAATCCGTGGGAAACACGTCTTTATCCTACAATCAACTAGTTCGCCTGTAAATGACAATCTGCTTGAAATTTTGATTATGGTAGATGCTTTGAAGCGTGCGAGTGCAGAATCTGTCAATGTTGTCATGCCTTACTATGGGTATGCACGTCAGGATAGAAAGGCGAGAGCGCGTGAGCCAATCACTTCAAAACTTGTCGCAAATATGCTTGAAGTAGCTGGAGTGGATCGTTTATTGACAATCGACTTGCATGCTGCGCAGATTCAAGGATTCTTTGATATTCCTGTGGATCACTTGATGGGTGCTCCTCTGATTGCGGATTATTTTGAGCGTCGTGGTATGGTTGGTTCTGACTATGTGGTTGTCAGCCCAGACCATGGAGGTGTGACTCGTGCTCGTAAGTTGGCAGAATTTTTGAAAACATCTATTGCTATCATTGACAAACGTCGTAGCGTTGATAAGATGAATACTAGTGAAGTTATGAACATCATCGGTAAGGTCGAAGGCAAGACTTGTATCTTGATTGATGATATGATTGATACTGCTGGAACGATTTGTCATGCGGCAGATGCCCTTGCAGAAGCTGGTGCTGTTGAAGTCTATGCGAGCTGTACGCACCCAGTTCTTTCTGGTCCTGCTATGGACAATATCCAAAAATCAGCTATTAAGAAATTGGTTGTTTTAGATACCATCTATCTGCCAGAAGAGCGTTTGATTGATAAGATTGAGCAGATTTCAATCGCTCATCTCCTAGGGGATGCTATCGTACGTATCCATGAAAAACGCCCACTTTCTCCACTTTTCAGTATTGAGAAAAAGATTTAATGACCAAGCCTGAGATGATTCTCAGGTTTTTTTCATCTCTTTTCCGAATAATATAGATAGAAGCATCAAATCTAGTAAATCTAGATTTAAAAATGTGCTATAATGAAAGGAGAGAAAGTATGACATTACGTCATCCAGGCATCAGCCCAACCAATGATTTGATAGCTAAAAAATCTTTAGCAATCCAGAAATCACTTGTCAATTTATCCGCGATATGCTGGACTTACCAGCCAAAAATGTAACTATTTTGGAGGGAAGCAATATTCACGTCTTGCCTTCCCTACCTTATTCAGCGCAGGATTTCTATACCAGTATAGATGTTTTAGCGGAGTTAGATAATGGAACGCAAGTTATCATTGAGATTCAGGTGCATCATCAGAATTTTTTCATCAATCGCTTGTGGGCTTATTTGTGCAGTCAGGTCAATCAAAACCTAGAAAAAATACGTCAGCAAGAGAGTAATACTCACCAGAGTTATAAACATATTGCACCAGTATATGCTATCGCTATCGTAGACAGTAATTATTTTCAAGATGACTTAGCCTTTCACAGTTTTAGTATGCGAGAGGTACGACAGGTGAGGTTTTAACTATCACAAATAATGGTCAAGAAAACCATCTAGTTAAGATGGCGTTCTTGGAATTAAAAAAATACAGAGAAACCAGCAAAGACGAGGTTCGTAAACCGTGGTTGGAGTTTTTTGGGAACAAGCCCTTTACTCAACACCCCGAGCGGGCCATCAGCCAAGCAGATCAACTGCTGGACTATAAGAGCTGGTCCGAGGAGGACAGGAAAATGTTTAGTCAACTACGTATGCGTGAAGAACAAGCCTTGTTAGCACAGGACTATGCCTTGGAAACAGCTAGGGCTGAGGGTATTGAAGAGGGATTAAAAGTAGGTTTAGTAAATCTAGTACGTCAAGGTCTTCTAACACCTGAGGTTGCAAGTCAGCAATTAGGTATGACCGTCGCTGAATTTGAGTCACTATTGAAAGATCATCATAAATAAGACCTAAAAATACAGAGAAACCAGCAAGGACAAGGTTCGCAAACCGTGGTTGGAGTTTTTTGGGAATAAACCCTTTACCCAAGAACCCGAGCGAGCTATCAGTCAGGCAGACCAACTGCTGGACTACAGGAGCTGTCTCGAGGAGGACAGGAAAATATTTAGTCAACTACGTATGCGCGAAGAACAAGCCTTGTTAGTACAGGACTATGCCTTAGAACAAGCTGAAGAAAAAGGCTTGGAACGTGGTCTTGAACGTGGTCGTGCAGAGGGTCTTGAACGAGGAAAAGTTGAAGGAAGTCTGTCTATGCTACTAAATCTCGTTCGCCAACATCTTTTAACCGCTGAGGTTGCCAGCCAGCAATTGGGCATGTCAGTAGCTGAGTTCGAGTCCTTGCTATGAGGTCACACTTTAATAATATAGTAGAAAGTTAATGAAATGGCGAGTTATTTTCAAAATACTTGCCATTTTTGCTTGACATTTGATAGAGGTTGTAGGATAATACCATAGAAGTGGGTTCTATCTAACTATCTATGTGGATTAGATATGAGAGATTTGACTCAGGGTTTAAGAAACTTGTGAGATACGGTATTTGACGGGTATTTCATCTCACAAAGGCGTTTTTTTACCTTTTTTGAAAAAATAGGTAGAAAGTTTAAAAAATTGAAGAAAACCCTTGACAAATCCTGCAAATATTTATATACTGTATGGTAGTAAGATAGTCTTACGAAAAAATATTTTAAAGAAAAACAAAGGAGATAAAACGATGAAAAAAGTTTTATTGACAAGCGCAGTCGCACTCGCAGCATTTGGTGCTGTACAAGCTGTTTCAGCTGATGATTCATATGCAAGCTTAATTAAGGATGCTCTTGGAGTTAAGGTCAGTGATGAAGTTAAAGTTGATGATGCAGTAGCTAAGGTTAAAGCTCTTCAACCTGTTGTAAATGCATTGCGTGCAGCTAATTCAGCTCTACAAGCTTCAACAAAAGCTCAAAAGGCAGCAGAGGAAAAACTTACAGAAGCTCAACAAGCTTATTCTGATGCCGTTAAAGCTCTTCGTGATGCTGAACTAAAAAGAGGTGATGCAGAAGGACAAAAAGCAATTTTTACAGAATTACAAGCAAAAGTAGATGCTAAGACAGCTAAAGATTCAGCAGAATTGGCAACTAAAAAAGCTGAATTAGGTGAAAAAGAAGAAGGTAAACGTTCAGGAGCATATTTAGTATTAGATAATGCTAAGGTAGCCTTGGAAAAAGCTCAGAACGCAGTTAATGCTCAATATGATAAAAAACCACTTGGTGGTGATGTAGAAGCTACAGAGAAATACGAAGCTGACAAATTAAAAGTTGAGTCAGCATTGGCAAAAGCTCAACAAGCTTATTCTGATGCTAATGAAAAAGTTTCTACTTTGGAAAAAGAAGTTAAAGAGCTAGAAGCCACTGTAAAAGCAGAAAAACAAGACTCTGAAAAACTTACAAAAGCTATTGAGGCTTTGACTAAAGCAATTACTGACGGTACAGGTCTATTGGAAGAAGGTCAAACTTTTGCTAAGCTAGTAGAAGTTAAGAGTGCTAAATACACAGCAGTTGGAGAAGCTACTACTAAGTTGTTCGATGCAGATACTGCGCTAAGAACTGCGAAAGCTAATTATAAAGAAGCAGAAGAAAAAGCTAAAGCTGAATATAAAAAACAAAATGTAGCATTCGTATTGGAAGATGTTATTAAAGCAGACACACCAACTCCAGCAGCTGTAGTTAAATTCGGTTGGAATAAAGATACTAAAGGTAACTGGACTTATGTAGTAGACTCAAAAGGTACAAAAGCAACAGGTTGGGTTAATGATCAAGGAACTTGGTACTACCTAAATGCTGAAGGTATTATGCAAACTGGTTGGGTTAAAGATAACGGTACTTGGTACTACTTGAAATCATCAGGTGCAATGGCAACTGGTTGGGTTAAAGATAACGGTACTTGGTACTACTTGAAATCATCAGGTGCAATGGCAACTGGTTGGTATCAAGTTGGTGGTAACTGGTACTACTCATACGCATCAGGAGCTCTTGCAGTTAGCACTACTACACCAGATGGTTACACAGTAAACGAAAATGGTGAATGGGTATAATACCAATCAATAAACAAAGACGGCTCTTTGTCAACTGTAGTGGGTTGATGAAAAGCTAAGATCGAGAAAGGACACATTTCGTCCTTTCTTTTTTGATATTTAGAGCGATGAAAATCCGTTTTTTGAAGTTTTCAAAGTTCCGAAATCCAAAGGCATTGCGCTTGATAAGTTTGATGAGATTATTGGTTGCTTCTAATTTGGCGTTAGAATAGTGTAGTTGAAGGGCGTTGACAATCTTTTCTTTATCCTTCAGGAAGGTTTTAAAGACAGTCTGAAAAAGAGGATGAACCTGCTTTAGATTGTCCTTAATGAGTCCGAAAAATTTGTCTGCCTCCTTGTTCTGAAAGTGAAAAAGCAAGAGTTGATAGAGATGGTAGTGGTGTTTCAAGTCCTCTGAATAGCTCAAAAGCTTGTCTAAAATCTCTTTATTTGTCAAGTGCATGCGAAAAGTAGGGCGATAAAATCGCTTATCACTGAGTTTCCGACTATCTTGTTGGATAAGTTTCCAGTAACGCTTGATAGCCTTGTATTCATGGGATTTTCGCTCAAACTGATTCATAATTTGGACACGGATACGACTCATAGCACGGCTCAAGTGTTGGACTATGTGAAAAGCCAGCGTCTTTGGGAGCTGGCTGGTAATTTTGGCTTATAGCACTAGTACAAACCATCCGTTAGACGGCTGGTTGTGATTTAGAAGCTAGTTTTTGTCTGGCCTCTTTTATACAACTTTTTACCAATTATTTTTTAATCTAAATTATTAAAGTTGTCTAATTCTATACGTAATTTTGATTCAATATTCTCTAAATTTTTCAAAATATCACTATTATTTTCTTTAATCGTACTTGCAAGTTTTGAAACAAGATACAGTTCATCCTCTATTTTTCCTTTAAGGATTTTAGTTTGATTTTTCGTTTTCATATCTAATTCTTTTTTTATTAGAGAAATTGAAATACTCATAAATACTGAAAGAATAATTAAACAAATCAATGTTAATATGATAAGCTTTATCCAAAAAGGCAAATTCTTAATCCAAACATAATCACTAAGTGGAGTAAAAAAATTTAAATTACTTTGTTCTAGTATAATTACAGCAGTATACTCAGAAATATATATGATATTAAATAGTAATTTTGTAACCGCTCCTATTTTAGTTAGTTCCTTCTTTTTCTCATTTTCAGTTTCAGCCTCTACAAATTTAAAAATATTATCAATTACATAGTTTATACCAACCCCTACCCCAATTGTATAAAATGTTTTAATTGAGTCTGATAAATTTGTAACACTTCCCGTACTAATAAGCAGTGTAGGAAAAACAATAAAAAATATAGCCAAAAAATAAATAAATAATCCAAATGGTTCATTTTTATAAGCATTTCTTAAAGTTTTTATTCCTATAATCGTACAAATTATAAAGTACACCAAAAAATATAAACTATAAAATAAAGTAAAGCAAAATTTTTCTGAATTATATATTGTAAGAATAAGAAGAATGAAGAAAATCAAAGTTGCAACTAAAAAAATTTTTTCATATGAAAAAATTCTTTTATATTTTTTATTTTTCATAACATAAACCTTTCATTAATGAATGTTTAATTTGAATCGTATATAGAAATTAATTAAATGTCCATATACGATTTAAACTGCATTTCAAATTAAGACACTTCTACTTTAATCCATTACCTATTATATTTAATTTACTACTAAAAAGAGTATTGCTTTTTAGTATATAATCATAATTATAGTATATATAATGTAGCACTTTATTGTTCCCGAATAAGTCTATTATCTTCTCTCAGTATTTTATTAATGTCCGTAGTTTTCCGGAACCATTTTTACCAACAATAACTGATAGGTCTTTTATATTATTAGTGTATGGACCATATTTTTAGTTCCAAGAACGCCATCTTGACCAGATGGTTTTCTTGACCGTTAGTACTTGTCTTGCAACAACGCCTCAAATTCAGCGACAGTCATGCCTAATTGCTCACTCGCAAATTCAGAGGTTAAAACATGTTGGCGTACTAAATCTAGAAAGGTAAAGATTTGTCCTTCAACTTTTCCATGTTTCAGTCCCTGTTCAATGCCCTCTGCGCGACCACGTTCAAGATCACGTTCTAAGCCCTTTTCCTCCGCTTGTTCCAAAGCATAGTCCTGTGCTAACAAGGATTGTTCTTCGCGCATACGTAGTTGACTAAACATTTTCCTGTCCTCCTCGGACCAGCTTTTGTAGTCTAGCAGTTGGTCTGCCTGACTGATGACTCGCTCGGGTTCTTGGGTAAAGGGTTTATTCCCGAAAAACTCCAACCACGGCTTGCGAACCTCATCTTTGCTGGTTTCTCTGTATTTTTTTAATTCTTATTTATGATGGTCTTTCAATAATTCTTCAAACTCAGAGACAGTCATACCCAGCCGATGGCTGGCAAATTCAGAGCTTAAAACATGTTGGTGAACTAAATCAAGAAAGGTAAAAATTTGTCCTTCAATTTTCCCTCGCTCTAGTCCCTGTTCAATACCTTCTGCTCGCCCACGTTCTAAGCCTTTTTCCTCAGCTTGTTCTAAGGCATAGTCATGAGCCAATAATGCTTGTTCTTCACGCATACGTAGTTGACTAAACATTTTCCTGTCCTCCTCGGACCAGCTCTTATAGTCCAGCAGTTGATCTGCTTGGCTGATGGCCCGCTCGGGGTGTTGAGTAAAGGGCTTGTTCCCAAAAAACTCCAACCACGGTTTACGAACCTCGTCTTTGCTGGTTTCTCTGTATTTTTTTAATTCCAAGAATGCCATCTTGACTAGATGGTTTTCTTGTCCATTGTTTGTGATAGTTAAAACCTCACTTGTCGTGTCTTCGCGCATACTAAAGCTGTGAAAAGCCAAATCATCTTGAAAATAATTACTATCCACGATAGCAATAGCATAAACTGGTGCAATATGTTTATAACTCTGGTGTGTATCACCTTCTCGTTGGCAAATTTTTTCTAGGTTTTGATTGACCTGACTACATAGATAAGCCCACAGACGATTGATGAAAAAATTCTGATGATGCACCTGAATCTCAATGATAACTTGCGTTCCATTATCTAACTCCGCTAAAACATCTATACTGGTATAGAAATCCTGCGCCGAGTACGGCATGGAAGGCAAGACGTGAATGTTGCTTCCCTCCAAAATAGTCACATTTTTAGCTGGCAAGTCCAGCATATCGCGGATAAATTGGCAAGTGATTTCTGGATTACTAAAGATTTTCTTAGCAACCAAGTCATTGGTTGGGCTGATTCCCGGATGACGTACAGTCATATTTCTTCTCCTTTCATTATAGCACATTTTTAAATCTAGGTTTACTAGATTCTCTGGCTCTATCTATTTATTCGGAAAAAGTATGAAAAATGCTTGGTCTGGCTCTTCTCAATGGTATTTTTTTGGGCTTTCCTTTATAATGGGTGTATGGATAAGAAAAAATTATTATTGATTGATGGGT